>QHXE01000514.1 GCA_003222835.1 Acidobacteriota bacterium
CTGGATGGATTGGTCCCGAACATCCCGGACGTACTGCGTGCAATTGAGTCCGTTGAGGAGGCTAAGTTTACCATTAACAAGGTTTCTATCGCCGCCCGCCCCGCAACAAAAATCCCAAAACCAATCCCGCCGCTGCGGACATCAGAATCGCCTGGCCGGGGTTCTTGCGCGCGTAGTCTTTGGCTTCGTCAGCAATCTCGCTGATGTCCTTGCCCTGCAAATCCTTGATCTTGTTGCCGACGGCGCTGACTTTGTCGCTGACGTAATCGCTGGCTCGTGACGCGGCGTCGGCGAGTTTATCGCCACATTGTCTTGCTGTATCTGAAAGCTCTGACATATTGAATTCTCTCCCGCAAATCATTGGCGCGCTTGGCGCTTCCTGCCCATTTTCTCTTGCTTCCTGCATTTATCCAACTCCTTGATTACTCTTGTGGGTCAACCAAAATCTCCATACGACAAAAGTTCGCACCCAGTTGCGATTTTCTGCAGGGTGCAGATTCTTTGCGCCTTTGGTTCTTCTGTACTTCGCGGCTTTGCGCGAACCAATCTGCGGGTCACGCAAAGGCGCAAAGAAATGAAAGACTAAAGACGCGGAGACTTGACATTGCCTGATGAGAGATGGTAAGTGAGTACTTACTTCGGGGCAGTTAAATGCGAGCCAAACGGAAAATCATCACCGATAACGGCGCCGGCACTAATGTAGCTCGCATGGCGGGCGAAGAGCGGCATCTGCAAATTTTGCGCGTGGCGATGCGGCTGTTTTCACAGCACGGCTTTCGCGGCACCACCACCAAAGAGATCGCGCTGGCCGCGGGTGTGTCTGAGGCGATGGTCTTTCGTCACTTCGCCACCAAGGAAGAATTGTACAGCGCGATTCTGGATCAGAAAGCCTGCCTGCATGATGAAATAGTTCCCTGCCAGGCCGTGGCAGACGCGGTTGCCCGCAAAGACGACCGGGCTGTTTTTGAAGCGATGGCCTTGGATGCTCTTAACCATCACGAACAGGATCCCGAGTTTCAGCGACTTTTGCTGCATTCTGCATTGGAAGAACACGAGTTGGCTCAAATGTTCTGGAAAAAGTTCGTCCACCGCGTATATCAATCGTTGGGTGATTACATCCGCGAAAGGCAGCGCGAAGGCGCAATGGTGCAGATTAAGCCCGCGATCATCGTGCGCGCCTTCGTCGGCATGATTGTTCATCATTCTCTGAACAACAATCTCTGGGATCGCGAACGACGACTCCTGAATATCTCAAATGAAACTGCCGCGCGCGAATTCACGAACATCCTCTTGCACGGTGTGGTAGCAGACAAGACTATCGCGCAAGCCGCTTTCAGGAAACTCTCATCCTCAAGAGCTGCTTTGAAAACTGGGGCCTCGAAACGCATGGCCCGAAAACAAGTAGACACGAACTCCAGAAGAATTAGATCAAACAAATGACTCTTCAGAGATTTATCAAGCTCGTACTTCTCGTTAGCCTGACAACGGTGGCCGGCGCGAGCCTCGTGAGCTGCAAGCGTTCAAACGGCCAGCCAAGCAATAGCGGCGCGGCGAATCCAACCCCCGCGATTCTTGAAGTCTCCACCGCGCCGGCAGTCGTGCGGCAATTGCCTCGCTTCTTTGAAGCCACGGGCACTCTCGCCGCGGACGTGCAGACGGATGTGCAGCCACAAACCGCCGGCAAAGTCGTTGCGGTCGGGGTCGATATGGGAAGCGCAGTGAGCAAGGGCCAGATGTTGGTGCGTCTGGAAGATGCCGATTACAAACTGCGCATGGATCAAGCCGTCGCCCAACTCGACAGTGCCAAGGCCGCGGTGAGTCAGGCCGAAGAAAAGCTCGGATTGCGGCCGGGGCAGAAATTCGATCCCGAGAGAGTAGCCGACGTTTCGGTCGCGCGGGCCAATTTCAATCTTGCGGAAAGCAATTTTCAGCGGGCGCAAAAACTGATTGAGTCAGGCGATATCTCGCGGGCTGAATTCGATCAGCGAAAGTCGCAGCTAGATGCATTGAAACAGGCTTACGAATCGGCGATCGCGCAGGCGCGACAAAACTACGCGGCGGTCATGGTAGCGCGAACCAATGTCACCAACGCGCAGACGCAAGTCGATCTGGCGCGGCGAACCTTGTCGTATACCGTAGTCACAGCTCCCATTGGTGGTTACGTGCTCGAGAGACCGGTCGATGTGGGAACTTATGTCTCCACCACCACGAAGGTCGCTACGATCGTCAAGCCAAATCCTCTGTGGATTCGTATCGACATTCCTGAACAAGCAGTTCGGCAAATCAGGGCCGGGCAGTCGGTTTCGCTAAGCACCACTTCATGGCCGGACAGAACATTCAGCGGACGTGTCGTGCGCATCTCGCCAAATGTCTCGGCCAGCTCGCGCACGTTGACCGTCGAGGCCGAGATCGACAATCGAGGCGGCGCGCTCAAGCCGGGACAATTCGCAACCGTGCGCGTACTTTTGCCGCAGAGCGAAGCCGCAGTACTAGTTCCACAACGAGCGCTGCGCACAATCTCCGGCGCGACCTATGTCTTCGTTATCAAGAATGGTCACGCCGAACAGCGTCTGGTGCAATCGGGACAAGCGGAAGGGGATTTGATCGAGATTAAGAGCGGTGTGGTAACGGACGAAGTCGTGGCGACGAGCAACGTCGAGCAATTGAGCGATGGCGCGGCGGTAAGACAATGAAGTTCGACGTTACGGAACCGCGAGCGGTAGCGACCGGCGCTACCGCTCGCGGTTCTGTAACGAGGGGCCAAGACGATCTCAGATTTGAGATTTAAGATTTAAATCAGATGCAAAAACTTGCCGAAATCTGTGTGCGCCGTCCGGTGTTCGCGACGATGCTTATTTTGAGCATCACGGTCGTGGGCATCTTTTCATTTCAGTCGCTCGGAGTCGATCTCTTTCCGAAGATCGATTTGCCGACGATTACTGTGACGGTGATAAACCCGGGCGCTTCGCCTGAAGAAATCGAAACTGAAATTACCGACAAGGTAGAAGGCGCCGTCAACACCATCAGCGGTATTGACGAGTTGCGTTCGACTTCGCTCGAAGGCGTCTCGCAGGTCTTTGTTACTTTCGTCCTCGAGAAAAATGCGGACGTGGCGGCGCAGGAAGTGCGCAACAAGATCGATTTGATCGTCAACGATCTGCCTGAAACAGCCGAAGTCCCCATAGTGCAAAAACTCGACACCGACGCCACGCCGGTATTGCGCATTGCAGTCTCTGCGCCGCGATCTTTGCGCGAAGTAACCGACCTGGCGGACAAACAGATCAAGCGCATGATCGAATCGATCAATGGCGTCGGCAACGTGGAAATCGTCGGCGGACGCAAGCGTGAGATCGAAGTCTGGGTCGATCCCGATAAAATGCGCGCCTTCAATGTCTCGGCGGCGGACGTGGCGAATGCGGTCAAACTTCAAAACATGGAGTTGCCCGGCGGGCGCGTCGAAGCAGGCAAGCGCGAGCTGACCGTGCGCACGATGGGACGTATTCCCGATCCGGCGCAATTCAACAACTTGATTGTGGCCAATCGCGGGTCTTACGCAGTGAAGCTCAGCGACATCGGCTATGTCGAAGATGGCGCGGAAGAACAACGCACTGAAGCGCGACTGAACGGACAGCCGGCGGTCACGCTGGTCGTGTCGAAGCAGTCAGGACAGAACACGGTTGCCGTCGCCGACGCGGTGAAAGAGCGTTTGGATGAATTAAGAACCACGCTGCCGCGCGACGTTAAGACCCAAATCGTCGGTGACCAGACGATCTTCATCAAGGCCGCGCTGCACTCAATTCAGTTGCATTTGATCGAAGGCAGCATTCTGGCAGCCATCGTTGTCTTCGTATTTCTCTGGAGTTTCCGCTCGACCTTCATTGCCGCGATTGCTATTCCCACTTCGATTGTCGCGACCTTCGGATTAATGGCCGCGATGGGATTCACGCTGAATCAAATCACGATGCTGGCGCTGACGCTGATGGTGGGAATCGTGATCGATGATGCCGTAGTGGTGCTGGAAAATATTTTCCGCTTCATCGAAGAAAAGGGAATGCCGCCGTTCCAGGCAGCTATCGAAGGCACGCGCGAGATAGGTTTGGCCGTCACCGCGACGACGCTTTCATTGCTGGCGGTATTTCTGCCGGTTGGATTCATGGCGGGCATCGTCGGCCGCTTCATGTCGTCGTTCGGATTCACGTCCTCGTTTGCGATTGCCGTTTCGCTGCTGGTGTCATTCACGCTTACGCCGACGCTGGCCGCGCGCATGATTAAAAGAAAGAAAGCCAGTGTGGCAAAGGGCGCCGGCAAGCACACGTCGTCAACGCCCGACAGAGAAGAGCGCACGTCGCTGGCGGAGTTCAAAGACAAATATGTGCAAGCAGGATCAAAAGAATCGCGCTTCTACCGTCCGATCGATCGCACCTACACGTGGCTGCTCAAATGGTCCATGGCGCATCGTTGGGCAATCGTGCTGCTGTCGATTCTGGTAATTGTCAGCACGGTACCGTTGTTCATATTCGTCGGCAAGAACTTTTTGCCCATCGACGATCAATCGCAATTTGAAATCAATGTGCGCACGCCCGAAGGTTCCACGCTTTCATCGACTTCGGCCCTCAGCGAGCGCATTGCCGCTGACGTGCGCAAGCTTCCCGGCGTGACTGACACGCTGGTAACGATCGGGAGCGGCCAGCAGCAAGTCGTCAATCTCGCGAACATCTACATCAAGCTCTCGCCTATCGAAGAACGCAGCGTCAACCAACAGGAGTTGATGTTGCGCGCGCGTTCCGAAATCGTCGGCAGGTACTTGAAAGAATTTCCCGATCAATTGCGCACCAGCGTTAACCCGGTGGCGGCAATCTCTGGTGGCGGCTTTCGTAATTCTGACATTCAATTTGTTATCGGGGGGCCCGACCTCGACAAACTCACGAAATATTCCGACGCCCTGCTGACAAAGCTCAAGACAATTCCCGATGTGGTCGATGCTGATTCAACGCTGATTTCCGGCAAACCCGAGCTGCGCGTGGTCATCGATCGCGCGCGGGCGGCGGATCTGGGCGTGCGCATCGGCGATGTAGCGCAATCGCTGAATACCCTGGTAGCCGGTCAGAAAGTCTCCACCTTCAACGCCGGCACCGATGAATACGACGTGCGCGTTCGCGCGGTCGGACAGTTTCGCGCGAATGCAGAAGGGTTGCGACGAATGTTGGTAGCTTCGCAGAAACTTGGTTGGGTAAGTCTCGAGAATCTTGTGCATGTCGAAGAAGGCACTGGACCATCTTCGATCGATCGATACAACCGCCAACGCCAAGTAATGCTGACAGCGAATACGAAGCCCGGAGGGTCGCAAGCCGCCGTAATCGCCAAGCTGAACGAGTTTGCGAAGGCGGAAAACATGGATAGTAGCTATCGGACCTTCCTCGCCGGACGATCCAAAGAGTTAGGCCGGACCGCCACCTATTTCCTGCTCGCGATCGTTTTGTCGTTCGTTTTCATGTACATGATTCTGGCGGCGCAATTCGAATCTTTCATTCACCCGATCACGATCCTGTTGACGCTGCCGCTGGCGATTCCGTTTGGCATCGTCTCGCTGCTGGTGACGAATCAGACTGTGAATATTTTTTCGGGCCTCGGCTTGCTGCTTTTGTTCGGCGTCGTGAAGAAAAACGCCATCCTGCAAATCGATCACACAAACGGATTGCGAAAACAGGGCATGGAGCGCTACGACGCGATCATTCAAGCGAACCGCGATCGTTTGCGGCCAATTCTGATGACCACGATTGCGCTGGTTGCGGGCATGACGCCGTTGACGCTTTCGAGCGGTCCCGGCGCGGGCACAAATCGTTCGATTGGCGTGCTGGTGGTTGGCGGACAATCGCTTTGTTTGCTGCTGACGCTGCTCGCGGTGCCGGTTTTTTATTCCTTGTTCGACGATCTCGCGCGCAGCCGCGTCTGGTC
>QHXE01000515.1 GCA_003222835.1 Acidobacteriota bacterium
TCTCGGGACCAGCACTTTGGACCGTTTGCCGTCACGACTCCAGATAATGGAACGTGCGGACTCTGGGCAACCGATACTTTTGATCGGTTCTGGAATGTGCATAACAACGGCGATGGCACGTTCTCAGTAGACGAGCAGGACAAAAACGGGTCGTTCGTCACTATTGGTGGTCCCAGTCCTGGGTGCGGTGAAACAGGATCCAAGCACGGGTCGACCGTCGATGCGGGCGTGGACGGAACCCTCATAGGCTATGTCTACTACACGGTCACGGGAGGCATTTATAACCCCGCGGGCTGTTCTGCGGTAGGAGTTGACTGCTCCACACGCGCCGGTTTCTTCACGGCCACATTCCCGGGAGGTTCACTCCATTACGGCAAATGGGGTTTCGAATATGCCGCGGGTGATCAGGGGCTTCTTTACCATCATTGGGCAGACGTCTCGGACAATACTGGTAGCAATGAAATTTTCCGAGGCGATATCGCCAACCAGTGAAGAGATAGTTCAGGGAGCTTCAGGAAGCGCCGTTGAGATCGTCGGCTCTACTACCCTGAAGCCATCCAAAGAAGCAGATGGGCGAGGTCTTCGTACCTCGCCCTCTTTTATCAGAAACACTAAGCTGAATACCAAAGCACCGCGAAGAAGTGACAGACGGTTCCGGCGAGGACGAATAGGTGCCAGGCAAAGTGAGCATAACGAATGCGATGTGCGGCAAAGAAAACGACGCCGAAAGAGTAGGCGATGCCGCCGGCGAGTATCCACGCCAGACCAGACAGCGGCACCCGATGCAGTATTTGAGGCGCGGCGATCACAGCCAGCCATCCCATTGTCAGATACAGAATCAATGACAGCCAGACATACCGTACGCCGAAGACGGCTTTCTTAATCAGACCGATTACCGCCAGCGCCCAAACTAGTCCAAACAGTGTCCACCCCCAGGGCCCGCGCAATACCCCCAGGGTAAACGGAGTGTACGTGCCGGCGATTAGCAGGAAGATTGCGCTATGATCCAGAATGCGGAAAAACTGTTTCGCGCGGTCATGAGTCAGCGCATGATAAAGCGTCGAGGCGAGATAGAGTGTCACCATGGATGCGGCGAACACGCTGACCCCAACTGTATTCCATGCCGAGCCGTAACGGATAGCGGCGATAATCAAGATCGGTGTTGCCGCAATCGCCAAACACAGACCGACTCCATGACTGAGACTGTTGGCAATTTCTTCTCCGAGTCTGGGCTGGTGTTCGCGGTTGGCGTTTGTCTCGGTCATTACGGGTGCATTGTACACGATTAAATCTTTCTGAGTTACTGAAATTCCATCCAGCATCGCAATCCAGACCGGGCCTTCTTTGATGCGGGTGACCACTTGTTGGTTTGCAATGACCGTGGCCTCGTAGGCTGCGGGTGTGTAGAGAGTACGATATTCGGCAAACGCCTCGGCCAAAAGTAATACGATCGCCGGCGCATCCCGAGACTCGGCGCGTCGTATGCGAATGTCTGAGGGTGCATTCATGCTTCGCAGCCCCGGCCGCCTAACCTTTCTTGATGCAATTCTCCAGCAAAACCATGTCAATTGGCTAATAATCGATCATAACAGCGTTCCACCCACCGATGAATTGCGTCGTATTTATTACTCTCCCCATCGCCCTCGGTAGGTTTTTACTTGGGCAGAACTTTTCAAGAGAAGAAAGGATTCATAAAGAGGACTCTTCCCCTCAGCCAAGGAGGTGGCTTTTATGGACAGGATGAAGCTTTGGCCACACGGTGCGCTGATAATTCTTGCGGGCGCGATTATCGCTGCTGTGGCGGCTCTACTTTTCACGAGATACGAACGAACGGCGTCGGCTAAAGAGGCGCCACTGGCTGCTCGCGTCGAACGTGTGGACGGACAGGTTGGACTAAACCGCAGTCTCGATCAATCGCAAAACGCACAGTGGGTTGAAGCGACCGCGAACACGCCGATTTCGGTGGGCGATCGGGTGATTACACGCGATAACTCACGAACGGATATCGCTTTTACCGGCCGCAACTTCGCCACACTTCAGGCGAACACTTCGCTCGACGTGTTGGAGCTCTCTAATCAGAAGAATCAACTTGCATTGCGCGAAGGCTCGGCGTTATTTGACGTGGGCGCGCTGCCGTCCGGGGAGCTGTTCGAAGTGGCAACGCCGTGCGGCGCGGTCGATATGAAACAGGCGGGCTTGTATCAAGTCGCAATCGATGACCAGGGAAACGCCGTCGCCAACACGCTGAATGGCCTCGCGGAAGTCGTAGGACAGAACGGCTCGGGCGAGATTCAGAAGGGCGAATCACTGACGCTCAGTTGTCAAAGCGGACAAGGCGCAGTGCTCTCGCGTATCGATAAAGGACAGGCGGGCGCTCTGGTCGATAGTTATTATCGCTATCGCTATCCAAAGAAATACGATGGGCGCTACATAAACTACGACACGTATCTCGGCGATCCGTACTACTACGATCCTTACAATCGCGATATCAGCTATCACTACGTGAGCGAGTATATTCCCGGGGTCGAGGATCTTGATGACTACGGTAACTGGCAGTACGTAAATAACTACGGCTATGGCTGGCATCCGTACGCCGAGACGGCTTGGGCGCCTTATCAGTCGGGTTACTGGGGGATGGATTACCCGTTCGGCTTGACTTGGGTTTCGAACGAGCCGTGGGGTTACGCGCCGTATCACTACGGACGTTGGACCTATGCTTCGAACGAGTGGTTCTGGATTCCTGATACTGTCAGCACGTATCCGGCTTACTCTCCGGCTTTGGTTGCGTTTATTCCGGTAAGCCAATCGACAGTAGCTTGGGTGGCGCTCGGACCAGGCGATCCGTACACGCCCTTCTACTATGATCCCAACTGGCAACCGGTTTATCTCAACGGGACACCTGCGATTCAGGAGCGAATCGTCAACCTTAATGTGCCGGGCGCAGTAAATGTCGTCCAGGTTCAGGACTTCACTCGCGGTATCGATCCCAGAGTCATCACTACCATCGATCCACAGACGGTCGCGCGCGTGCGGCCGGTGCTCGATCCGATGAGCGTAGATCCATTACGACGCGCCGCATTCGAAACGCGTCAGGCGCAGCGGCGATTCGATGTGCCGCCGGCCATCGGGCAGCGAATCAATACGCCCGTGGTCGCGAGTGCGGCACCGTTAGCAGCGATGAATAGAAGAGATCTGGCGCGAGCGATGAGAGTCGAGCCAGTGCCGTCCAATCTGAGAAATCAGAAACTGCAATTCCGGGATGAGCGCGCGGCGAACGTCGGAACGCGACAACCCACCACAAACGCCGGTGCAAGCATCGCTGAACAGCAAGCACGTGAACGGCAGATGGCCGAGCTAACTACGCGAGCCAGCCGTGGCGATCGAACTGCGAGAGAACAATTACGCGGGCTTCAACGCCAACAGGTTGAGGCGCAACGTGCTGAACGGGTGACCGGGCAGCAGGCTCAGGGCGAGCAGGTGCGTCAGCAAATGCAGACGCGTGCGCAAGCAATGGCTGCGGGCCAACAGCAACAGCTTCAACAGGCAGGCATTCGGCGACAGCAGCAAGCGCAGCGAGAGGCGACTCGTCAACAAGCAATTACCAATCGCCAGCAACCTCGAACCATGCAGCAACCGAATGCTCAAGGTGAACGAGCAGGAAACCAACGCGCGCCGCAAAATGTTCCTCGCGCGCAGCCAGAGATGAGACGCCTGCCGCAACCGCAGGCACAGCCAAGACCACAACCCCAAAGGACGCGACCGCCGTCTTATCAGCCCCAGCAAATGCCGCAGAGAGTGATCCGGCAGCCGCAACAACCTCGGATGGTGCGACCGCAAGAGCCTCCCCGAGCGCAACCTCAGCCGCAGCGACTTCCGGCTCCTCAGGCAAGGCCGCCCTCGCAGCCTAGAGCAGAGCGGCCACAGGTCCAGGCGCAGCCAAGGCCTCAGCCGGCGGCGCCAAGAGTTGAGCAAAAGCAAGGACCTCCGGCCAAGGCTCCATCAGGCCCTCCGGCCAAGAAGAAGCCGCCAGCATAAGAGGGACCTTATTGGTCAAGTAGTGCGTGAGGCTCGAGCAAGCAGATTTCATTTACTGCTACTTGGGCCTTGCCCCTATTTTGCTGCTCGATTATCTCGTCAATCGCGGTTCTAGACGCTCGGAAATGCACGATGATCTGTCTTCCTTTTTTAATAGCCCAGGCGTTCACGCCTGGGTTGGTAGAGTCGTATTTTAATTCCTGAGCCCCATTTATGGGGCTTGTCAATGCTTTCAAGGCCACGCGCTTGGCTGAAGCCAATCTCAAAGCCTCCTGAAGGAGGCTGGCAGAAATGCATCGCTCTCTGTTCCCAGGCGTGAACACCTGGGCTAGAGAAAAGAGTTTCAGCAGCCTGCTAGTTGTGGCAAACCTTAATCCAGTTCATCACCGCGGCGCGACGTAACTCCGCCGCGCTTTAACAACCAATTTGCTTTGCGATCTCTGAAGCGACGGCGAGACGTCGATCTTCAACTTGCGCGTCGTGCCGTCGCGTTTCTTATTCGAAGAGACAAAGGCGAGATTGTAGCGGCTGCGCAGATGGTCCATCAGCGTTTGAAAGGTCGTGTTGAGATTTTCCGGTTTGTCTTCCAGAACCTCGCCGCCGGTTTCGTTTGCCAGCGTCTGGATGTCGAGATAGGGCGCGCCACCGAGTTTTCCCATTCGCGTGGCCCAAATCATGATGCCGTTCTCGAGCCCTTGTTCGCCGGTCTTCGGAATGATGCCGCACACAACGCTGCCCGACTCATAAATCGCTTGCGCGGCTGCTTTGCCGGACGGCCCACCGGGACAATCGAAGTTACGCGTGACTCCGGTGATAGCAATCACCACCCGCCGGCCCACGGGATTGCCGGCTTTCGTCATGTAGTCTGCCGCATCGGCAAACAATTTGTTCAGGCAGTGGTCCGCCTCCTCATCGTGCGGCGGCACTTGGTTGAGCGCATCTTCAATGAGCGCGCGATC
>QHXE01000516.1 GCA_003222835.1 Acidobacteriota bacterium
AATTCACGGTGACGACAACGGGACTCGTTCCCGATGCGGCCGTGGTGGGCACAAGAGCAATGATCTGCGTATCGCTCCAGCTAGTGATGGACGTTGCCAACGCACCGTTGAAGCTAACTGTGCTAGTCCCTTGTGTCGCGCCAAAGCTTGAACCCGTGATCATTACTGACGTGCCGACTGTTCCAAGAGTCGGCGACAGACCTGTTACGAAGGGAGTCGTTCCCAGGGTGATCAACACATTGTCAAGGGTTCCCGTGGCGAGCGCCGCAGGCAGTCCGCCAGCAGTGTTGCTACTTACAGCCAATCCCACGTAGACCGTTTGCGCCATGCTGATTGTTTGCGCGCTTCCCACCTGCGTCCAGGTGTTGCCATCCGGTGACGCGTAACCCGAAAATGAGCTTCCGCCGCGGACTAATTTCAGCCAGTAAGGAAGTCCTGCATTGTGGCAGCCCGGTATGGAAGTGCTTCCTCCCGTGGTTGCGCGGTCCCAGAGGCATTCGAGGTCCGTCGCTTGATAACCCACGAATGCACTTGTTGCTCTCGGATCGAGCGTCTCACGGATCATGGCACCGGCTTGCGTATACGTGCTGCCGGAGGCCGACACCACTCTGGCGACAATCGTGCCATTCCCTTGCAAAGACTGATACACGAAGTGCATTTGGTCGCTGGTGCCATAGATCTGAAGGCCCGAACCGTTCACGGTGAACG
Source organism: Acidobacteriota bacterium (assembly GCA_003222835.1). The sequence goes on from QHXE01000516.1 coordinate 709, forward strand.
TTCCGTTCGTATAGGTTGCGCTGCCACCGTATTGAACTGGCCCCACGTCCTGGTCCAACCACGGTGTTGGCAGTGGATTCGCCGTGACGGTGAACAGGACAGCGTTGCTGTCGTTCATCATGGGAGCTACCGCAACTGCCAGGTAGCCTGAAGTCGCCCCGGTGGGAATCGTTATGGAGATTGAGGTGTTGCTCCAAGTGTTGATCGTCACTGGAGCATCGTTCAGCAAAACCAGACTTCCATTCTGCGAGGCTCCAAAGCCACTCCCATTGATTGCGACCGTACCTCCGATCGATCCGGTCGTCGCAGACACACTCGTCATAACTGGTGCTGGAAGCGCAGTCGAATTGATCGACACATTGTCAAAGGTTGCGGTGGCGAGCGCCGCAGGCAGTCCGCCAGCAGTATTACTGCTTACAGCCAATCCCACGTATACCGTTTGCGCCATGCTGATTGTTTGCGCGCTTCCCAGCTGCGTCCAGGTGTTGCCATCCGGTGACGCGTAGCCGGAAAATGTGCTACCGCTCCGGACTAATTTCAGCCAGTAGGGAAGTCCCGCATTATTGCAGCCGGGCACGGAAGTGCTTCCTCCCGTGGTTGTGCGGTCCCAGAGGCATTCGAGTTGCGACTGCTGATAACCCACGAATGCATATGTTGCGCTCGGATCGAGCGTCTCGCGGATCATGGCACCAGCTTGTGTATACGTGCTGCCGGAGGTCGACACCACTCGGGCGACAATCGTGCCATCTCCCTGCAAGGACTGAAACACGAAATGCATTTGGTCGCTGGTACCACCGATCTGAAGGCCCGAACCGTTCACGGTGAACGCGCCGTTCGTATAGGTTGCGCTGCCACCGTATTGAACTGGCCCCACGTCCTGGTCCAACCACGAAGACGGCAGCGGCTGCGAGGTCACCGTGAAATACACAGGGTTGCTGTCGTTCATACTCGGAGCGACTGAAACTACCAAGTAGCCCGAAACCGCTCCAGTGGGAATCGTGATCACGATCGTGGTGCTGGTCCAAGCGTTGATCGTGACTGGAACGTTGTTCAGTGTCACCAAACCCCCGTTTTGGGAGTTTCCAAAGCCGGACCCGCTGATTTCCACTTGACTCCCAATTGATCCGGTTGTGGCGGAGACATTCGTAATGACAGGAGCCAGGGAAGTGCTCGAAGAGACGGAAACGTTGTCAAACGTAGCTGTGGCCAGGGTGGTGTTGTCCTGACTGCACACCGCCAAACCGATGTACACGGCTTGTGCCATGGTTATCGTCTGGCTCGTCCCCGTCTGAGCCCAAGTCGTTCCGTTGTAGGAAGAGTAGGCAATGAAAGAGCTCCCGCTCCGCACCAGCTTTACCCAGTAAGGCAATCCAATGTTCACGCCGCTCTGGAGAGTAGTGCTTCCACCTGTGCTTCCACGGTAGGAGAAAAAGACGACAGACGATTGGTAATTCGCGTACCCGTTTGTGGACGCCGCGTCCAGCGTCTCTCGAATCATCACTCCGGCTTCGGGATAATTGCTTCCTTGAGCCGAAACAACTCGCGCGACGATGGTCCCGTCGCCCGACAACGGCTGATATACAAAATGCATCTGGTCGGAAGTGCCAGAGATCTGGGCACCCGACGCCTGCACCGTAAACGTCCCGTTCGCGTAACTCGCACTTCCAGCAATGCCGACTGAACCCACGTCTCCATCCAACCAACCTGCAGGAAGAGTTGTGACCGTGAAGGCTGGACTGTTCACGTTCTGACCGTTTACCGTCACTGAGAATGGCCCTGACGATGCGCCGGATGGCACGTTCGCAATAATGTTCGTATCAGTCCAGCTTGCGACTGGGACAGTCGTTCCGTTGAGCGTGATCGTGCTACTGCCTTGTGTTGCTCCGAACCCTGTGCCAGCAATTGCGACTTCGGATCCCACGACTCCCGAAATCGGCGACAAACTGGTGATACTCAGAGTCTCTATGACCGTGAAGTTGATGCCGTTGCTCGAAACTCCGCTCGCGTTTACAACCACGTTTCCCGTCGTGGCTCCACTTGGAACGTGCGCCACGATGGTCGTAGCGCTCCAACTCGTCGGTGGTGCCTCCGTACTGTTGAAGGTTACGGTGCTGGTACCCTGCGCCGCACTGAAGTTGGTCCCCGTGATCGTGACCGAGGTTCCAACGAGTCCGGAGGTCACTGACAGATTTGTGATACTGGGCGCGGGAACAACTGTGAAATTGACTCCGCTGCTCGCCGCTCCTGCGACCGTCACAACCACATTTCCCGTTGTTGCGCCTGACGGAACAGGGGCTCCAATGGCGAACGAACTCCAACTCGTTGGTGTCGTCGGCGTTCCGTTAAACGTCACCGTGCTCGAACCTTGGCTCGACCCGAAATTCGTCCCCGTTATCGTTACCGCCGTGCCCACGGCGCCCGTGGCCGGAGATAGCCCACTTATACCCGGGAGAACGGTAAAGGAGATGCCATTGCTAGAGACGCCGCTCACACCGACAACCACGTTTCCCGTCGTCGCGGCGGACGGAACTGGAACCTCAATGCTAGTGGCGCTCCAACTCGTCGGCGTCCCCGCAGCACCGTTGAACGTCACAGTGCTCGAGCCTTGCGTCGCTCCGAAGTTCGTGCCGGTGATGGTCACCGGTGTACCATCAGCTCCGGAGGTTACGGACAAATTTGTGATACTCGGCGTCGGAACTACCGTAAAGTTCACACCGTTGCTCGCCACCCCGCCCGCCGCCGTCACCACCACATTGCCGGTGGTCGCTCCGCTGGGCACCGTGGCCGTGATGCTGCTTGCTCCCCAACTCGTAATCGTCGTTGCGCTCGTCCCGTTGAACTTTACATTCCCGTTCCCCCGGCTCGGCCCAAAGTTCGACCCGGCAATCACTATCGACGATCCCACCGCCCCGGTGTTCGGTGTCAACGACGTGATGCTTGGCGCCGCCGTGACCGTGAAGGTCACTCCATTGCTTGGCGAGCCAACAGTCACCACGACGTTACCTGTCGTTGCACCTGGTGGTACCGTGGCGGTGATGCTCGAAGCCCCCCAGCTTGTTGTCGTCGCCGTCGTCCCGTTGAATTTAACTGTGCTTGACCCTTTAGTGGACCCAAAGTTGGATCCGGCAATCACTATGGACGATCCCACTGCCCCAGTGTTCGGCGTCAGTGACGTGATGGTCGGCGCGGCCGCCTGAGCGCCAATGACAAAGAAGAACAGCAAGGAGACGGCCAGGACTAGAGTCAGTTTCCACATGCGCACGCTCATAAGAACTAGCCTCCACGGCTTTGAGGTCAAAGCCGATCGAACGACTCTCCATCTGACGGATGATGGGCTGATCATGGCGAACAGGCCGGAAAGTTGTAATTGAATGAGACAGCGTCAACACCCAGGGCTCGCGATGAACTCAATCCGCGGGCAAAGCAGTCGTAGATGTGCGATTCGAGAAGTTTCCCGTTCATATCCGTCACTGAAAGAATTCGAGACAGAGAGTCGTAGGCAAACGAAATCGTAGTTAAGTCAGGATTCGTAACCTGGCTTAGTCTGTTTTGCCCGTCGTAGGCATAAGTCAGGCTGATCCCGACATCCGACGAAACACCGGTGACCAAGTGGCTGGATAAACTCCCATAAGTAAAGGTGAGGTGGCGTGACGCTGGATCGGTAACTGTCACGAGCCGATTTGCGCCATCGTATGTCAGTGCTGTGGTATTTCCGTTCCGGTCGATAATGGCCGTCAGCATTCCGCTCGTGCCGTCAAAGCGTCTCTGCTCTCCATTTTGAAAGGTGATACTCCAGTATGGAGTGGCCGTGCTGGGTGTTATAAGTGAGGCCACGACGTTCTGAGGTGCGGCAAGACTCCATGGTCCAGGAGTGTTGCTGGCGGTCCCGAAAGACCATACGCTACCGTCGCTGCGCAAGTATTTTATGTAATGGTCACTCCCCACGAACACTTGTTCGTCGTATGTTGAGAGCCAATTAGGCCCAAAAAGGCCAACTTGAGGAATGTCTATAGGCGGCGGAATACTGTTCCATGTTCTAACCAGGTTTAATCCGCCTGCCAGGCCAGGGATACGAATGTCTTTTTGCTCGATGTAAGTGTTGCCTGTGGCTAAAGAGATAGGACTTCCGCCGGAAGGACATTTGGAGCATGAAGGCTTCGCCGGTGCACACGATGAGTTAAATGCCCAGATTAGATAGGTGTAAGTCCCAGGGTATGGTCCGAAGTAAACCCATCCGATTGGAATCGACAGGGGGAAATAATTGGTCGTAATGTAGGTGCAAGGGTTGTTGTTTATCAAGCCCTGAGCCGCCGCACCCGGACTAAAAACACAGCTCAATACAGCCAAAATCAACACCAAGACACAGCGTTTCAAGAACACAAGCACCTCCATTATTTCGAGCACACCCCTAATGACTCAAAAGAAGGCCGTACATTGCGGGCGAAGAATCTCGGCTACGGCATTGCCAATGAGAACCACTCATCATGTCGCTGAACAAGGACGCAACTTCACTTCGGCAGGGTCCGAGAAGACCATTTGAAGCTGCGGGCCGGCGGCGATCAGACGTGAAGCCACTACTTGTATGTTGATAAAACTGTTATGTCAATAGTTATTGTATTATAAACTGACAACTTACCTGTGGATAAAACAGGAAAACTATCAAAAAAGGTGGTTTCATCGGTTTCATCAAGGAAAAGAACGGCGGTATGTACAGCATGTTCTATGTTGGCGCGGAGCGCCCGGACCTCACCAACCAAATATCCGAGCGTGCGGCCCGTCGGGAGCACGCAAGGGGCATGGAAGACGTTAACCTAAAGCGCGGGAGCATGGCTCCGGTTCTAAAAGGTCAGACGCTTGCGGACGCGTCACTAACCTGGGCAGCCTACCGCAAAGAACATCGACTAGACGGCGAAGGGAAACTCTCCTGCGCAAAGCCGTGTTCGAGTATTTTGTTCCCGAGAAGTGCGCTCGACAGAACAATTAGTGGCTCGGGCGTACACACTTCTTCCGCGTTAGCATTGTTCCCCCAGCGAGAGCCTCTCCGAAAGAACCTTCCCTCAGTGCGAGTCTGTCGCGATTCCTGTTTCCATGTCATGCTGGAAAAGGTAGCTTTGGCCTTGGTGCGAGACATGCATGGGCCGTTCGAGGAAATGCAGCTCTACGGAGGGTGGCTCGCGCTCCCGGTCTTCTCGAACGCCGTTTGTGGACCGCGACAAGCGCAAGTGAAAGAGCCCAACAATAAATCCACATGGTAGGCGGAGGGACTTGGGCAGCGCAATCCTCGTCGCTTCCATGTCATCCAACGGATTTGCGGTCGCGGCGACGATGTCCGCGGCTAAGTCCGGCGCAATTGCTCCGCGCTGTTTGTTGATCCTCCGAAGCATCTCCGCGTCGTTCGTGGTCAACCTTGGCGGATGCAGTTCGGACGACCGGTGGTGTCGTGCACGTAGCCCTATTTGTAGCCAATTGAGAGAGGGTTTGAAACATGCATGTGACGCCGATTCAGCGGCTTATGGGATTAATGGCGCGGCTACGAACCGAAGGGTCGATCCGCGGGCTCGGCGAACGTAGTAAGAACGTAGTACAAATGTTGGAAAGTTCTGATAAATTCCATACAAAAAGCGAAAAATGAAGGAGAAAACGGTTTGCCTCGATTTATTACAACTTGTCACTTTCTAGGAGGTTGCGTCGGCTCCGGCAAGATTTAGTAAATTTGGTTCCCAGCTTTGCAAGCAGGGGGTCGCCGGTTCGATCCCGGCCACGTCCACCAACCATATTCGTTTCAATGAAATATCGTTGAAGTGTCCCTCACATAACCCCTGCCACTCAAGCAGGGGGTCGCGGGTTCGAGTCCCGCCAGGTCCACAAACTTAATCCCCGCTCTCTCAACATTTTATGC
>QHXE01000517.1 GCA_003222835.1 Acidobacteriota bacterium
AAAAGATTTCGCGCGCTGCGCGACTTGATAACCGTTGAGTGATGTATGCCGAATCTTATGCAACTTCGTCTCGCCGCGCGCGAAATTTTTGATCAGACACTGCGTGCCGTTGATGCAGGCGAAGCCGTCCGTCGTGCGCTTCACTTGGAAGGATCGCGGTTGACTGTCCAGGACGCGCCGATAAACCTGGGCAATCGACGTATTTATTCAATCGCCATCGGAAAAGCCGCTTTGCCGATGGCTCTTGCACTCGAAGACGTAATTGGCGAAGGGTTCATCCGTGGTCTCATCGTCGGTCCGGTACGCACGCCTCCGGCGCGCAGCCCGCAGGAGGCGTGCGTACCGCCGTCTCTTTGGCAATGGTGCGAAGGCGGTCATCCATTACCAACTGAGGCAAGTTTGTCGGCGGCTAAGGAAGCATTCACCTTATTGGAACGCGTCAATGACGAACGCGCAATCGTCATCTTCCTGATTTCCGGTGGCGGCTCAGCAATGCTCGAATGGCCGATTCAGGAGGACATCACTCTCGCGGATCTGCGGATGGCAAACAAAGTCCTAATAAATTGCGGCGCTTCAATTGTTGAAATCAACTCCGTCCGCCAAGCGTTCTCTGCCGTCAAAGGTGGGAGATTGGCTTCGCGGGCAGCGAATTGCGATCAAATCACCCTCATCGTCTCGGACGTTCCATCAGGCCAGGAGCGAAACGTCGCCTCAGGTCCCACGCTCGCGCTATCGCGCGATTCTCCAGTTCCTCAAGAAGTGATCGCTCGTTACCATCTCCGCGCCGAATTACCCGAGACAATTCTTTGCGCTATCGAGGCTGAGCCGCATGCGCCTTTCGCTTCTGACGACGATGCAAAGGCGGTGCGAGAGCATTTTGTGCTGCTCGACAACGATGAAGCCATTGGCGCGGCGACGGAAACAGCACGTCGTCGCGGATTCGCTGCTGAGATCGCTGCCGACATAACCGATCAACCGATCGCGAAAGGCTCAGTTGGCCTGATTCACAAGCTCAAACAGTTTTGCCAAAGCTCAGGTTCGCCGGTCTCCAGTCCTACCTGCCTGATCTCAGGAGGAGAGTTTGCTTGCCCGGTAAATGGAAACGGCATCGGTGGACGAAATCAGGAAACCGCATTGCGACTGGCGCTTGAAAGCGAAAACCCAGCTCAAGAGTCAACACCAATGACCTTTGTCGCGCTTTGCGCCGGCACGGATGGTATCGACGGTAATAGTCCCGCAGCCGGCGCTATCGTTGACAGCACTACGATTCAGCGTGCCCGCGCAATCGGCCTCGACCCGGAGGACTTTCTCAAGCGCAGCGACGCTTATTCTTTCTTTGTCGCGCTCGGCGATGCAATCACAACGGGCGCCACCGGGACGAACGTGCGCGATATCCGAATCCTGCTGGCCTAGCAACCCCATCCGAACTCACAAGTAGGTGATTTACGAAAGCTAAACTTGACTCGGAGATAAGCTAAGAATATAAGCTAGCGGTGTCTAATAAGCGTTAGGAGATCTAGTGGCAATCGAACTCCGGCACCATAGCGAGTCATCCGCAAAACCTTGTAGTCTGTCACTCAAGGATTTGGGCGACGCATTAATTGCTCGACGATCCATTCCCACGCTCCCGAACCTTTATGAACTAATTGAACGCAGCACGATTTCTGCTGGAGATATACAGCCCTACCTGGGGTTCAAGGCCGGAAATTATTCACGCCACCGCCTGATGCGCAACGAGTTTGTGGAGATGCTGGTGCTGTGCTGGAAGCCGGGACAGCGCACGCCGATTCACGATCACAACGGCTCGCATGGCGCTGTCTTTGTTCATGAAGGAATCCTGTGGGAGACAACTTTCGAGTATGACGCTGAGAGCGGTCTGGCTTACAAAGCGCATCGCGAACTGCGCGCGGGTGGCCTCACTGGTTCAGAGGTCCCGGACATTCATCAACTGGGTAATCCCGATGTTAGCGGACAAGACCTGATCACGATTCACATTTACGCGCCACCGCTGGGGGTGCTGAAGACTTATAAGCTCGGCAGCTCGACGATTGATCTCTACACGCCTGCCGATCCTGATTTTTTATAGAATCCACTCGATTGACGCAGAGAGTCCTCACAATTTCATGTTTGTATTCCAAGTGTTTCTGATAGCTTCCTTATCAGAAGCGCTGAGAACTCCGAGCCGTCTTAGGAAGATCTTTTTCTCCGCAGTAATGATGCGATCGACTCGCGCGACAGAAGCCTTAAGCAATCCTGCCGAAGCCCAGTCGTCGAGTCGCACATCGAGTGGACCGTTGTGCAGCACCGAAGTTACGCGGCAGATAATCGCATCGCGTCGAAGGTCAAAGAGCGTCAATGCTGGCCGGATTTTGCTAGTGCGGCCCGAGGTGAACGGGAATTCGCAAAGAAAGATTTCACCAAACATCAGCGCAGATTATCGTAAACAGCATCTTCCGGCATGTCATCGCGAAGAAACTGCTCGTAAGCTGTGGCTTGCCATTCGTCATCGTCCGCAACACTGTTCGTAATCACAATCACACGCGCTTTACCGGCTTTGGGGAGTTGTTGAGCGATTTCGCTGGGGATCGTGAGCACCGGTTTCTCGCTTAACTCAGTAGTAAATTCTATAGCATTCATACTCGAAGGATATCGTCCTGCAAAGTTAGGGTCAACCTTGACGAATTCGGAAACTCGACTCACTTCACAAAAGTGCTCACGCTCATCGTGCGGCCGTCGGTTGTGATACTGATCGTTCCACGCCGCCCTGTCGTCATTATTTCCGCGCCGCTCGCACGCCAGCGCTCCACGACTTCTTTGTTGGGATGACCGAACATCGACGTGCGACCGACGGAAATGACTGCCAGCGACGGATGCGTGGCCGCCACGAAAGCATCGGTCGAAGACGTCTTGCTGCCGTGGTGCGCGACCTTCACAATGTTGCTCCGCAAGTCTAAGCCTTCCTTCAAAACGCCCACTTCAGCTTGTCTTTCAATGTCAGCGGTGAACAAGAATGCCTGATCACCGTAGCGAAATCGCAGCACGATACCGTCGTTATTGCCCCACGGCGCGTTGATGTCAGCGGTCGGTGGCGGCCAGAGAACGTCGGCGGTGACATTTCCGAAATGCAGGATGTCGCCGGCCCCAGTTTTTTCGACTGGCACGCCGGTGGTTTTCATAGTCGTGGCGAATCGAAGGTATTCAGGATCGTTCGCGGGGCTGCGCGCGACGATCGCTCCGCGGACTTTGAAGTTCTGCGCCACGTCATTCAATCCATCGATGTGATCGGCATCAGCATGCGTCGGCAGAATGTAATCGACTCGATCCATTCCCCGCGACCAGAGATATTCTGAGACGACGCCTTCGCCAATGCTGCGCGTGTCTCGCTCGAAAACGTCTTCGACATCGCCATCGTCAGTACCGCGATTGATGTTTGGCTTGCCGCCGCCATCAATCAGGACCGTCGTTCCGTCCGGCATCGTCAATAACGCTGAATCGCCTTGGCCGACGTCGAGAAAATCAATATGCAGCTTGCCATCGGGCTGTGCTGCACTAAGAGGATGAAAAACAACCAGTGCGAAGAGCGCGGCAAACGCAATAGCTGCGATTCTCAACCTGATCGGTGACAGAATCTTGCGCTGCATTTTCTTAATCGCAGCCGGTCGTAGGGGATTCCACCGCGCCAACGAAAAGATCAGGAGACCGAGCGGAATGAAATACAGCACATAAACGCAGGCGGCCAGGCCCGAGTATTGGGGCAAGCGAATCGACGCCACACCGAAGCGTGTGAAAGGATCGACGAGATGGACCATTGCCCAGTCGACCTTTTCTGCGAACACAATCAAGAACGACCCGACCCAAAGGCTGAGATGAGAAACCACAATCGCCGCCAGAGCAACAAATGCAAGCACCGCCATCAACGCTCCGACAAAAATATTCAGAACTATGGAAGCAAATGAAAGACGATGGAAGTAGATGATGAGCAACGGCAGCATTCCAATCTGAACGCTGGCCGAGACTATTATCGCAGCCAGGGCATAGCGCAAGAATCTTTGAAAGTGCCACCGATCGAGCTTGGCGGCAATCGGCGTTTTGAAGAGTTTGTAGCTTATATTGGAGCGCGCCATGTCCGCACGCCACTCGCGGTCATTCCAAAACAGCGCTTCCGATAACCTGCGAAACCAGCCGGGGCAATCCGGCGGATACGGCGCCCCCGTCGTTGGCCGCCAGGCGCCGACACTTTGCATTCTTGCCAGCAAGGGCACTCCGATCAAAACGATCGACAGCACCGAAACAAACGTCAACTGAAACGATGGATCGAAGAGATCGCTCGGCCGTATTACGAGTAAGACGAGCGCGGCGCCGCCGATCACGTTCAGCGAGTTTGCTCGTCGCCAGACAAGCGGAGCAAAAATAATCAGCGTGAACATGAACGCCGCTCGAACAACTGGCATGTGCGCGCCGACGGCGATCACGTAAGCCCAAACGAGGCCCACAGCGACGACGAACTGCAAGGGTCGCCGCTTGGTCATTCGTCCCACAAACACAAAAACCAACCATGCTACGAAACCGATGTGCAAACCGGCTATTACCAGGACGTGAAAAGTGCCGCCGGCTCGAAGTCGCTCCCCGACGGCATGCGAGACGTTGTATCGATTCCCGAGCAGCGCCGCATCCAGGACGCCCGCGGTTTCGGCTGAAAACCTCGCGGCGAATACCCTTTCCAAGCGCTCGCGCCATTCGAAAAGCCAAGCCAAAGGAAGAAAGACGCGGGCATCATCAAGACGTTCGACGAGCAACGGACTCTTGATCACGCCGGTTGCCTCGTAGCCTTTGCGTTCCAAATACTCGGTGAACGGCAAGACGCCCGGATTCCGAAAATTCTCTTCTCGATCGAGCGCCGTCATGACGCGAATCCGCGCGCCGTGGCGCAAATCGAGCGCATCGTATTCTTTCCCTACTTGGCGGTCGCCTGTATGCGCGAGCAACAGGACGGTTCCAGAAGCATCGCGCTCAACTCCTTTTACTCTGATCCTTTCCGCTTGTAGCTTCAGGTAGAAGCTTTCTGGCGCCGGCTCTGGTTGCCCATCGATTGTGCCGGTAAGTTCAACCGGGTCGCCCTCAATGATAATTCCCTGCTCATACATTCGCGAGATACGATTGAGCGAAACGCTACGATTCTCGATTAGCGATAGAATGCATCCGCTGAGCAGAAATGCTGTGGCAAGAGTGACGGAAGCGGCAACGAGTTTCTTGCTCCGCGCCAGCCAAATAGAAAGAACCTCAAGGCTGAAGCTCACGGTAATGCCGAATCCAAGAGTAAACCTAGGCGCAACGCCTAGATGGTGGCCGAGCAGGATCCCGACTGAAGTTGCCACCGCGAGCAGCAAGAGCGGGCTCTGGGCGAAGCGGATTCGTGGGAGTTCGCTCATGTGATTCAGTCAACCGCTGAGATGAACTACCGTTTCCACGTGATGCGTCTGTGGGAACATATCAAATGCGGCGAGAGAGTCAAGAGTGTAGCCGCCGGCGATAAGCTTTTTCAGGTCGCGTGCGAGCGTTGCTGGATCGCAGGATACATAGCAGATTCGCTTGGGCCTTAATCTTAGGATGGCGTTGATGACGCGCGACTCAGCGCCGGTGCGCGGCGGATCGAGGAGCAGAAAATCCGGTCTTCGGAGTGCGGCGACAGCGGCGCCGCTTTTGATCTGGGGAGATTGAGATAAGCCTGATTCTCGCTGGTTCTTGCGACTACGATCCAAAGCGCCATCGTTGCCGGCGCACTCCAAAGTTTCCAGCCAGTTGGCAACATCTTTGTTTGCAATCTTCGCGTTCGCTAAACCGGCATTTGCCAGATTCTTTCGCGCAAAACGCTCAGCAGCCTCATTGGATTCGACACTAATCAAATCAGTGAACCGCCGTGCCAATGGAAGCGTAAACAGACCAACGCCGGAGTAAAGCTCGATGGCCGTCTCACCAGCAGCTTCGCCAAGCGCGGCCTCGATTAGCGGCGGGAGCAAGTCAGCATTCGTTTGAAAGAAACTCTCGGCATTCAGGCTGTACAC
>QHXE01001057.1:0-724 GCA_003222835.1 Acidobacteriota bacterium
TCGCTATCAATTTGCCGGCTTCTTTCGGCGGCCGGTTACCACCTACTCCTGGACTACCCTCCGTGCTGACGGACGGCAAACTGTATCTGCCATATGAAACGATTGACAACGTGGGAGCTCCGGATGTGTTGCGGCTCTTGAAGGTGGCGCCGGACGGAACATACGCCTCGATGGTCGTGGCCAATATCGAGCATTGCCGGGGTCCGGCAATCCGTCCCAACGAAGCGCTGCCAGATGGACACGAAGGGGTGATAGTCACCTGGCAATATGCCGGCCGAGGTATTTGCGCAGGGGCGATGAGCCCGGTACAAGTGACGTATATGCCGGCGTCAGGCGAAGCGCAACAAAGTTCGCTCCCATTAGCCGAATTGGAGAGCTATTTTTCCGATAACGATGGCGATGCTGTGGTTGGTATGGAGCACTTGTTGATAACGGACGGGCGACATCGCGCGGTGGGATTCAATTTCAAAACCTCGAGCATTGATCTTAATTGGCAGGCGCCAAAAGGTTCATGTATGGGTTCTACGTGTCCGCGGGTTTCGATTATGGGAATCGCGTCAGGAGATCGGCTGCTGGTAAGCGAAACAGGTAAGGCAGATGGAAGCACAACGATATTCGTGCTCACTCCAAGCTCTGGTGAGTGTCCGAAGAATGGCTGCTTTGCGAGTTCGTCGGTTGCGGACGCGAATCTCGTGGCGTTTGATTTCAGCGACGCGACTGCGGA
>QHXE01001057.1:907-2694 GCA_003222835.1 Acidobacteriota bacterium
CGATGCAGATAAGCAGGAAATTAAATTGGCCTACTCTAAGGGCAGCAAGTCGGAGCATTTCGTTGGGCGGATGGAATCGCCCTGTCGCTGGAAGGAAAAGGGCGGGCCCGTACATACATTTAAGGCCTCGGACATCCCTAAGGGCACGGTTTTGACCGCCTTTTACAACACCACTGCAAAAAAGTCCGGCGATCAGAAATCAAAAGAGAACTCAGTCTTTGCCATTAGCTATGTCGAACTCAACGGCAAGAAGATACCCGACGAAAAGCGGCTCATTATCTCCTGCTCAGATCAGTCCTTTACGGTTTTCAAACCATACTAGCCTTCATCGCAGTGCCGAGGCGGTGGCTCATTTTGTCTTAGGGGAGCTCTCCGACCCAGGTGCGCTCGTACATGTGCCAGAGGTATTTGAGGTTCCCCTCTCGACATGCCTTCACCGGACCGGACCAATACGGGATGGGATGTGGCGTCGAATACGGGTTGTGCGGTTACCGGAAATCAAGTGGATACTAGTGTAGTGTCGCATAAATAGATTGACTTATAACTGCCGCGTTCTTATGATGTATACCGGTGAGAGTCGCCGAAGCCATCCTCTTGTCCCCCGAGGAACGAGCGGTGCTGGACAAATGGGCCGCGGGACGACGCGTCCCGCTTCGCTTGGTTCAGCGCGCCCAGATTATTTGCAAAGCTGCCCAGGGGCTGTTGAGCAAAGATATTGCACGTACCCTGCACATCTCGCGGCCCACCGTGCAACTCTGGCGACAACGCTTCCTGGCGCTTTGGCTGCCGGGGCTGGAAAAGGATGCGCCTCGTCCGGGGCGTATTCCCCGGATTTCTCACCGCAAGGTCCAAGCCGTCGTCCACGCCACCCTGCACACCACGCCGCCCAACGCCACCCACTGGAGCGCGCGAAGTATGGCCAAGGCCCAGGGGTTGAGCAAAGACACCATTCACCGAATCTGGAAGCAGCACCATCTGAAACCCCACTTAATCGAGACCTTCAAGCTCAGCCGCGACAAGCACTTCATCGAGAAACTCCACGACGTGGTGGGGCTTTATCTGAACCCACCCGACAAAGCCCTGGTGCTCTGCGTCGACGAGAAAAGTCAAATCCAGGCCCTCGACCGCACTCAGCCGCTCTTGCCACTCAGGCCGGGAGTTCCGGCCCGCCAAACGCACGACTACAAACGCAATGGCACGACGACTTTGTTCGCGGCACTGAACATGCTCGATGGCACCGTCATTGGCGATTGCATGCCGCGGCATCGCCATCAAGAGTTCATTCGTTTCCTGCAACTGATCAACGTCAAGACACCACTCGATCTGGACTTGCATCTGATCGTCGACAACTACGGAACGCACAAACAGCCTCGCGTCCAATCTTGGCTGAGACGCCATCCCCGCTTCCACTTGCATTTCATTCCCACTTCCAGCTCTTGGCTGAACATGGTGGAGCGCTGGTTCCGCGAGATTACCGACAAGCGCATCCGTCGAGGCTCTTTCCGGAACGTCCCGGATTTGATTGCCGCTATCAACCAGTACATCCAAGCCCACAATCAGAATCCCAAAGTTTTCATCTGGAGCGCATCTGTAGAACGAATTCTGGGCAAAATCGCCAAATGTAAAGAAGCGTTGGAGACACTACGCTAGTGAATAAGCCAGAATCAGGAGGTGCCTCAATAAAATGGTCCGGGCCTTTCGGAGTAGCTCACCGGCCGAATTCTCTAAGAAAAATTCAATACGTAGGTCTAAAAATATGTACGCGTCCCTCTTACACATTCTGTCTG
>QHXE01001058.1 GCA_003222835.1 Acidobacteriota bacterium
CTGCCATTCTGGAGGCGCCGTTTTTCGATCCGAAAGCGGATGCCGCCGCCAACTACGGCTCCATGGGCGCGACGATTGGGCACGAGATCAGCCATAGCTTCGACAACAGCGGCGCGGAATTTAACGCGCAGGGAAAGCTTGCGAACTGGTGGACTTCGGAAGACGCCGCCCACTTCAAAGCTGCCAGCCAGCAGTTGGTCGAACAGTTCAACCAGTATGAACCTCTGCCCGGTTTGCATGTGAACGGTCAACAAACGCTCGGCGAAAACATCGCCGACGTTGCCGGCCTCTCTGCCGCCTACGACGCCTACAAATTATCGCTCCACGGCAAGGAGCTTCCCGTTGTTGACGGCCTTACCGGTGACCAGCGCTTCTTCCTCGCCTTCGCTCAGGGCTGGCGACAAAAGATCCGCGACGCCGCCCTGCGTTCGCAGATCGTCACCAACGAGCACGCCCCCGACCGCGAACGCGCCCAGACCGTCCGCAACATCGACGCATGGTACGGGGCTTACGCAGTGAAGCAGGAGGAAAAGCTTTACCTCAAACCAGAAGAACGCGTTCACATCTGGTAAGCTCTCGAATCTTCGTCTGGGGGAGCGCGGGCTGCCAGCCTGCTGGTTTCGGCTGCTAGCCGAAACGGACTTTTTCCCCGCTTTAAACGACACGCTAGCGAAAGCCTTCGGAATTCAACGTCTCACCTTTTCGCCACACCGAAATCTGTCTTGTTGTAGAGGCAGCCGTGTCGGCTGCACGTCTGCATTCGTCAGACCGCGGCCCTCGCCGCGGCGGTCGCTCCGCGTGAAACCGCGGACGACAGCATCAGACGCGAGATGCCGCTGAAAATCAGGCTGACGCCGACGAGCGTGCCGATCGCCCAGGCGGAGCTGATGTTGAAGTAGAGTGCGATCTCGAGAACGGCTTCGATCAATAGAAACATTGCCAGGACCAGCGTGAGCCAGGCAAGGCCGGCCAGTGGATACAACAGAATTGCAAGACCGGCCGCGCCGTAAACAAGTGCCAGCAATATTTGCCAGAGGACACCGCCGATGCCGCTGGCTGAACGAAACCCGAAGATCAAATGCCAGACCGCGCTGATCAGCACGACCCAGCCGATGACGATCGCGACTCCAATTCCAGAGGCGAGCGGAACACCGATCGCAAGAACACCGCAGATGAGCATCAGGATGCCCCAGATCATATCGCCTTTGCCCGTAGCGGCCGTGGATGGTGAATCATTCATATGCGTTTCTCCTACTGATCGCCCGCGGCCCCGTCGATCACTGATACAAAAAACAGCGCCGCAAGCGTGACAGCGCCCATTCCCTTCTGCAAACCAAATCAATTCCGCCAGT
>QHXE01001059.1 GCA_003222835.1 Acidobacteriota bacterium
CTTACGACCATTCTGACTTTGACGACGGGTACGATCTTCGTGATGTGGCTGGGCGAACAGATCACCGAGCGGGGGGTCGGCAACGGCATCTCGCTCCTGATTTTTGCCGGCATCGTGATCGGATTGCCGCGCGGTGTGCAGCAGGTCATGACCCGCGTGAGCGGGGGCGACACGCTTGAGATTCTCGGCGTGATTGGTTTGGTGGTCGCACTGGTCGCCATTATCGCGTTCATCGTTTTTGTGGAAGCTGCGCGGCGAAAGATACCTGTGAGTTATGCGAAGCGGCACGTTGGTCGTCAGCTGGTTGGCGGCCAGCAAACAACGATGCCTTTGAAGCTGAATATGGGCGGCGTAATCCCCGTGATCTTTGCTTCGTCGGTCCTTTCCATGCCGCAAAGCTTGTTCTCTGCCCTGCCGCCAAAGAACCCGGCCAATTGGTATGGAAAAATTTTCGGCTTCTTTCAGGTATTTCATGCGGGCGATCCATATTACGAATTGATCTTTCTGTCGCTCATCATCTTCTTCACATTCTTCTATGTTTCGATCGTCTTCAACGTTGAAGAAGTTGCTGACAATCTGCGCAAGCACGGGGGATTCATGCCCGGCATTAGACCAGGTCGAGCGACGGCCGAGTATCTCAATACGATTCTCACTCGCCTGACGACGGTAGGCGCGATTTATCTGGCGCTGGTCGCTTTCTTTCCGCAATTCATGTTGAGCGGATTCAAGGTTGGGCGTCTGCCGTTGATTGGAAACTGGCTGGAATCGTTTGTCAGCACCACGCCGGGCCTGGGATGGATTCCCACCGGCATGGGATATCAGTTCTATTTCGGCGGCACATCATTACTGATTTTGGTGGGCGTCGCGATGGATACCGTCGCTCAGATCGAAGCGCAACTGGTGATGCGCAACTATGAAGGCTTCCTGGGCAGCGGCGGACGTCTGCGAGGCCGCCGAGCCTGAAAACATTGATTCATTGATTCATTTAGTCATTGAATCAAATGTCAAAAATTATCGTGTTGATGGGCGCGCCGGGTGCCGGTAAAGGCACACAGGCGCGTTTGCTGCAAGAGCGCCTCAACTTGCCGCAGATTTCCACGGGCGATATCTTTCGCGCCCTCGCCCAGACGCATACGCCGCTGGCTGAAGAGGTGCGCGCGATTCAGAAGGCCGGACGCTTGATACCTGACGATCTGGTGATTCGGGTAGTCGAAGATCGAACCTCGCAGGACGATTGTCGAAACGGTTACGTGCTGGACGGTTTTCCGCGCACGGCCGCACAGGCCGGGATGCTTGAAAGTTTGGCTGAGAGGCAGCGTAAGAAATTGAGCGCGATCTTGATCGATGTGCCTCAGGATCTTCTTGAAAAGCGCATGACAGGCCGGCGAAGCTGCCCGGTGTGCGGAGAGATTTATAATATTTATTTCAAACCGCCGCGCCTAAATGGCAAATGCGACGACCATCCCGAAGTGGATTTGATTCATCGAGCTGACGACACGGAAGAAAACGTTCGAGTACGATTGGAAACTTATAACCGAGAGACCGCGCCGTTGCTTGAGTACTACAACCGCACGGGGCGACTGCATCGAGTTGATGGCACGCGCGAACCGGATGAAATCCACGCAGAGATTAGGCGCATCGTAAACGGCGACAACGTCTCAACTGCCACTTTATGATCATCGGGAAGTCGCAAAAGGAAATTGAAAAGATGCGCTCCGCGGGCCAGCTTGTCGGACGCGTATTGCTCGAGCTGCGCGCGATGGTCGAGCCCGGCATGACTACTATGGAGGCCAACAACGCCGCCGAACAGATGATTCGCGACGCTGGCGCATATCCGACTTTCAAGGGCTATAACGGCTTTCCATACTCGATTTGTGCCTCAGTAAATGAACAGGTGGTCCATGGCTTTCCGTCCAGCTACGAACTGAAAGACGGCGATATCTTTTCGATCG
>QHXE01001056.1 GCA_003222835.1 Acidobacteriota bacterium
CGCATTAGAAATTCGCCGAGCGAGCTGGCTGCGAACAAAGATCGCATGCGGCGGTTCGAACAGGAAGCACAAGCTGCCGCTGCTATCAATCACCCGAACATCGCGCACACCTACGAGATTGGCGAGAGCGGCGGGTTCAACTTCATGGCAATGGAGTTTGTCGATGGCGTGACGTTGGGCGAGAAGATTCACGGCGAGCGAACTGAACTGAAGAAGCTTCTAAACGTCATAAATGGTGACACAAATGAACGAGAATGAAACCGCGGCTCCGGTAAGAGCTTTTGATCGCGCCTACATCAACGGCCAGTTCGTCACTCCCCATGGAACGCAGGTCGTAGACCTGGTGAACCCGACCAACAACAGGATTATCGGCAAGGTCACCTTGGCGGATGAAATCGATACCCGACACGCCATCGCCGCAGCGAAGGACGCGTTCAATACCTTTTCGCAAAGCAGCAAGGAATACCGCATGGACTGCTTGCAAAGATTGCATGATTCCGTTGCCAAGCGAATGGATCAACTCGTTGACGCGACGGTTCTGGAATACGGCGCCCCGCAAGACCGTGCGAAGGGCTCCAACAACCTTGCGGCGAACATTTTCCTGCACTTCAAAGAGGTTCTCAAGGACTTCGATCTGGTCAAGACTGTCGGGAAATCCAAAGTCGTGATGGAACCGGCAGGCGTCGTAGGCATATTCACACCGTGGAATTCGAGCGCCGGCTCAATAGCGATCAAGGTGGCTCCGGCAATCGCTGCCGGCTGCACGGTCGTTATCAAGCCCAGCGAGATGAGCGCAATGCAAACGGAAGTGTTGATGGACGCTTTTCATGAAGCGGGTTTGCCTCCTGGCGTCATCAATTTCGTGACCGGCCTCGGCGAAGTGGTCGGGACGGAGCTAACAAAAAGTCCTGACATTCAGAAGATCGCTTTCACCGGTTCGACGCAGATCGGAAAACTGGTCGCAAAGAACTCCCTGGACACGATGAAGCGCTTGACGCTGGAGCTAGGCGGCAAGTCGCCGAACATCATCCTGGATGACGCCGATTTCTCCACTGCCATTCCGATGGCTGTCGCCGCCTGTTACCTGAATAACGGCCAAGCCTGCATTGCGGCTTCGCGCCTGATCGTGCCGCAAGACCGGCTCGACGAAGTGAAAAGATTGACCAAAGCGGCCGTCGAACAAATCAAAATGGGCGATCCGAGGAACAAAGATGTCACCCTCGGCCCCTTGGCGAGCGTAAAGCAGTACAAGCGCGTCCAGGAATACATTAAATCAGGTATCGAGGAAGGTGCGGAGCTCGTTATCGGCGGAGAAGGTCATCCTCAAGGACTGGAGAGCGGGAATTTCGTGAAGCCCACCGTGCTTGCCAATGTCACCCGCGACATGCGCATCGCGAGGGAAGAAATCTTCGGACCCGTCCTTTCGATATTGACCTACAAGACGGAAGCCGAAGCCATTGAAATAGCCAATGACACGGAATTCGGGCTTATCGCCTACGTGAGCTCGGCGGACCCCGAAAGGGCAAACCGCGTGGCGCGCAAACTTGCTGCCGGCCGGGTCCTGATCAATACAATAGGCCACGATCCGTTCGCTCCCTTCGGCGGGTTCAAACAATCGGGAATTGGTCGGGAAGGCGGAATTTTCGGGCTGGAAGAGTACCTGGAACCCAAGGCGATAATCAGTTAACCAACCAACGTCCTGTAAGCAATGGTGCTTACAGGCAAAATACAGAGCGAGAGAAACAATGACCGTCCAAGCATTGCCTGATTTGCGTGTCGCTGCGGGACGTTTGCGGGACGGTTACTAGCATGAATTTCAATTTCCTGGAGGCCCGCTAAACCACGATCATGAAGACCGACTTTCTGATAAGTCGACGGGCAATCTCGCAACTGTGAAATTTTGGAAGCTGAAAGCTACCAATCTGTCCAGACCTTGCGTCCCCCCTTAGACCCACGGGAGCACGGTCGTGCTCTGAATCTACGTTTACTGCCGCCTCTTAATTTCTGCCAACGCCTGCTCGATGGTGCCGTGCGGTTTGTCTTTCAGTTCAGGATATCGAACCAACCATTGATTTAGTGCTTCTTCAGACCTGAAGAAGTTGATGACCCCTCAACCACCGCCCGCGAAGAAAATCGTTGATGCGGGCTCGGCAGTAATCAATTTTGCTTTATCGAAGACTAGGTGGATGCGTGACGTACCCTCTGGGGATGAGTCATCAATCGTGAGCTTTTCATTTGCGAGTTTGCCGCTGACCAGCGACAGCGAGTCGAGCGCTCAATTCACGTTGAACTGTCGCCCGCTGTCCAGGCTTATCTTATGAAAGACGAAGTCCAGTCGCGGCTGCCATTTCATATAGCGCGGTATCACGGCATATCCTGCGCCGCCAGCCTTACTGTCTTTCTTCAAGATCTCGTACCGCTCAAGCATCGCCAGCCCGCGCTTTACATCAGGTTCTCCTACACCGACTACCGTAGTTAACTCAGATACCGACGGCACAGGCCTACCGTCACGCTCCGCATTGATGAGCGCGCGTGCGATCAATTTCTCGTCAGGCGTCAGCACGAGCGTGACCCAGCCCCAGCGCCGAATCACTTCGTGCAGCTCGGGATGAGATTTGATGTAGTTGCCGATACGAAACCGCGTCTCGTCTGACGGCGCGACTTTGATTGCGTTCATCGCGATATCGACACTGGTGACGCTATAGTCTTCGCCCCAATCCTTCACCAGGTAATCGATAACTTTCTGCTCCTGAGCAGTGAGCTGTGCCTGATCATTTGCAGCGCTCGCGCCGTTCACGAACAGCAGTAGCGCAATCACGGTGAGTAGGTTCAGGGCTCGTCTTCAATAGAGTCTCAATGTCTCGCCGAATGTCTGCCGCTTTCGTCTCGGACACGCCGGAATATTTCTTGTAGACCTTCCAACCGGGACCAATCACATAAGTGTTGGGAAAGCTGATCACGCCGAAATCAGAAACCGTATCGTCATTGCCGACCAGGACTGTGTAGCGCATGTTGTACTGCTTAACAAACTTCTGAATGTCGCTTGCCCACCCTGATTGGACCGCGAGCCCTATGACTTTAACGCCGCGCGATGAATATTCCTTTTCCAGTCTGTTGAATTCGGGGATCTCACTCACGCAGTTCTCACACCACGTAGCCCAAAAATCTAGCACGACGATTTTGTCCTTGAGATCTTCCGAACGCAGTGTTCGACCATCGAGCTGCGGTAGGGAAAACTGCGGAACAGAATCCGGCTGTTGAGCCGTTGCGGTTGCGAACAAAATACAGACTAAGATTACTGCCCTCATTTACGTCGTCACCGACTCTGCGAAGTTTCTGTCAAGCGGTTCACCGTCTTATTCAGTTCGCCCAGGCAACACATACCTGATGGGTTGCGCGCCGCGCATGCACATAAGCCCTCTCGAATGAGTCTCGAAACTTTCCGTGGAATGCTGGTTTTACCACTTCCCTCAATTTCATCGCGAATATGCTTCTCGTCGAAGCCAAAACAGTAGCATACCGGAATGGGATCGTCCGTGACCTTTAGCCCGACGCGCATGCGCAAATCGTCAACACTGAATTGTTGGCTACCTTTATCTTCGAAATAGACGATTGAACAATCTCGCTCCGAGCAGAAGTTGTAGGCCTTGACCGTCGCACGAACTGCATCGATCAGGGTCGTGCAATTCGTCAGTCCCGTTCGTCGCTTCGTCAGTCATTGAAGCACTTGATCCGACGCTGTCATCTGTATCGCAGCAGTTCACGACTCTTAGTATCGACATCCAGTTACTTAGTGTTCTCTCTTAACAATTTCTGGATCGCTTCCCTCGTCCCGTCTATTGCGCGAACAACCGGATCGTGTGAATAGACAGACTGGGGCGGTCCTTTCTCCCAAAGCTTGCCGGGCGGGTAAACCGCAACGTAATCCCAAACCACCCCGTCTGTTTCCCCGATCGACTTAGAGACCAAGTGCTCCTTATCCCAATACTGTGACGCTCTCTTATCCGCGATGCGTTTTAGCGTCATCGTGGACGGCGCAGCCAAATCGGTTGGCAATACTGGCTCCCAGATCACGAACACTCGGATTTTTCCCTCGCGTTGCTCGTCAAGTAGTTTTTGGAATGCAGAGGCCCCCTGCAAACAGACAGTTCAAGTAGGAGACAGCATCACAATTACCCGGACGGAATCGGCAGAGTCATTGAAGGACTTTTTCAATGAATCAATGTTCGCGTTGTCGAGGCGAACTAACGGTTGTTGCCCAGCTGGGGCCGTGCTACCCAAATACAGGTAGTAAACGACGAACAAGACAATCGCACCGACCACCGCTACTAATCCATAAATCACGGGCTTACGTCTCATCTTCACCTCGCCAGAACATTCGCAACCAAATTCGCTATGACTTGCGGGAACAGGAAAAACGTGAGCACGGTAACGACCGAGAGCGACAACACGATCGTGCTAAAGAGACTCGGTTTACAATGGCATTGTTTCATTCGCCATCTCTGATAAAAAGCAAAAGCGATCGAGAGAAGAGACGCCGCCAGGAGGAACGGTCGAGCCTTTGCAAAGAACGCTGAACTTCCGGCGGCGCCGGCGGCAAAGATGAATGGAAACATCGGCAAGCAACAGGTGGAAGCCAACAATTCGACCTGATCCCGGTGCTTTCGCACTAGTTGTTTCCGCACCCATCAACTTATTTTCTTGCGGCTCTTTCCTTGAGGAGGTTTACTCTTCCCGCCGGCCACGACCGGACAACATGCCGAGTCGCCATGCGTTTCGAGTTCACGCTCACATGCCGAGAGATGCCGTGCGAGCGTGCGACGGAAATCTTTCATAGCGGTCATCTTGTCGTCTAACTCACCTATTCTTTTACCCAACAGATCACGAACACTCCGGCACTCTCCAGCACCGCCCGTAGCCAGAAGTCCTTTAATTTCATCCAACGTCAGACCTAGCTCTTGCGCCTGCTTAATGAATTGGACGCGTTCTACAGACTCCGGCCCAAAGAGCCGAAAGCCACCCGTAGTACGCCCGGCGCGAGGCAAGAGCTTCAACCGCTCGTAATAGCGAACGGCGTCGATACTCACTCCTGCGCGAGTTGCCAATTCACCAATGCGAAACTCTGTTTGCTCCACGACACCCCTTCCTCAAACGCGCCAAGTATAGACCCTTGAGTTAGCTCCAGAGTCAAGTCTCTTTCTTTAGGTATTACTGATTGGATAAGGAGACAAGGACAAATACTCTCCTACTCAGTGATCGTGGTTGCGCGGTTAACGCGCACCGGCGTTGCCACGCACAACACTCGATATCGCGAGATGATTTCCTGCTCAATATCTCATTTAAACTTAAGCCCGGAAAGCAAAGACTGTCAGTTCTAGAGGCTGACAGTTACTTAGAGAGATAGTTCGCGGGACGTCTTTGAAGTTTCTAAAACTTTTGAAGCTTGAGTCTGACAACTATTGAGTAAATTGGAGCGGGCGACGGGAATCGAAGCCGTATTACCAACTTGGGAATCAAAATTTCCTCTCCTTTATTTTCACTACTTACAAAATCGCTCGGAAAAAAAGTACGTGCATGCACTGCCTGATTTGCGTATCGCTGGGGGGATGTTTGGGGGACGGTTGCTCGCATAAATTTTCGATCACTTCGGACTCGTTTTCGGTGATCGCGAAAGTGCATCTACTGCTCCCGAAACCGCCCGTGGCGCAACTGTAAAATCTCAGAGACTGACAGTTACCGAT
>QHXE01000518.1:0-10911 GCA_003222835.1 Acidobacteriota bacterium
TGATCACTTGCCAACTGTTGCCGCCATCCGTCGTCTGGTGAACGTACTGACTGCCAATATAGAGCTTGTTGTGATCGTGCGGAGAGATCGTGAAGGGAGCAGTCCAGACAAAGCGGTACTTTATATCCGCTGCGGTCGTACCGCTGATATTCTCCGGCCACACTTCGACGTTGCGTGTCTGACCCGTGCGCAGATCGAATCGTTCGACAATGCCGCCCACGCTGCCCGAGCCCGAAGCTGTTGACCAAATAATGTTGTTATCAACCGGATCGGGCGTCGCCCAACCGCTCTCGCCGCCGGCTACATTGATCCACGCGCTGCGTGGAATGGCGCCGCCGCCGAATCCTCCCCCGCCACCACCGAAGCCACCGCCGATTCCGGTGCGGCTCGGCCCTCGATAGGATGGTCCATCCTGACGATTACCGTAGACGTAATAAGGAATTCGATCGTCGACCGTGACGTGATAGATCTGTCCATTTGGAAGTTGAATTCTTTGCCAGGTACGGCCGCGGGTGACTGAAAGACTCACGCCGGCGTCGTTGGCGACCGCCATGCGATTCGGCTCAGTCGGATCGATCCAGATGTCATGATTGTCACCACCGGGGCTGCCGGCAAAGCCTCCACCGCCGCCTCCACCACCCCCGCCGCCTCCGCCGCGCAGAGTCTCGCCGCCATCGAGCGAAACAGAATAGGGATTAGTCAGGAAATGAAGTTCATTTTCGTTGTCGGGCGATACTTCGACTCGGAAGTAGTAGTGCGTCCGGCCGCCCATGCTCCGATCGTAACTGGCAACCCGCCAGTTCTCTCCGCCATCATCCGAACGCCAAAGTTTGCCGCGATCAGTTTCCTGTCCCTTGTAGGGGACGCCGTCTCCCGTTTCGATCAACGCATAGACGCGATTTGAATTCGAGCGCGCGATTGCCAGCGCCCACTTGCCTGTCGCGCGAGTCGGCAAACCGTGCCCAGTGATTTTTTTCCAGGTCGCGCCTTCATCGCGCGACATGAAAAGCCCGCTGCCCGGACCGCCGCTCTCTCTTCCCCAGGTATGCATTTCGAGCGGCCACATTCCTGCGAAGATAACGCGCGGGTTGTTTGGATCCATCGCGATGTCTGAGCAGCCCGAGTTTTCATCCGTGAAGAGCACCCGCTCCCAATGGTTGCCGCCGTCGGTCGTGCGAAACACGCCACGCTCTTGCTGCGGGCCGTATGCGTGCCCGAGCGCACATGCCACGACGACGTCCGGGTTTTTGGGATCGATTGCGAGGTGTCCAATGCGTCCGGTTTTCTCCAGACCCATTAGCTTCCACGTTTTGCCCGCGTCTGTCGATCTGTAAATTCCCTGCCCCACCGAAATGTGGCTGCGAATCCATGCTTCACCAGTGCCGGCCCAGATCGTGTTTGGATCAGAAGGCGCAATTGCCAGTGATCCGATCGACGACACCGGTTGACCGTCGAAGATCGCCTCCCAATGGATGCCGCCGTCCGTAGTCTTGAAAATTCCGCCCGACGCGGAACCGGCATAGTAGATGTAGGGCTGCCCCGGCACGCCGACTACGGACGTCACACGATTGCCGACAGGACCGATATACCGGTAGCGCAGCGCCTCCGTGTTGGTTTGCTGGGCCTGGACCACCGTGACGCAGAAAATGACTGAAGCAAAAACGAGTAGGGATTTTGTCCTTCTATACATACGCACCTCCGAAGATTCAAAATGCTAGAGATTGAAAGCAGCCATTGTGCTAGTCCGCGAAGCGGACGACCGATACTAGCCCAGCGATTCAACGCTGGGAATCAGACGAATATTCGAGGATTCAAGTCCGCGAAATGGACGGCAGAGGGCCGCGACAGTACCTAAGCGGTAACGCCCGGATGCTAGGTTGTCGATTATTTGATTGCTCATCTTGTGAGCGGGGTCCAATCGCTACTGCCCCTCTGGTGTTCCATAAACATTTCGCCGCTACGCGGTTTCAACGGCAGCCTCCTGAAGTCAGGAGGCTAAAAATCGAATCTTCTTTGACGCACCCAAGGCGTGAACGCCTGGGCTAGAGAAACAGTCTCTTACCGGAAAAATCCTAAACCTGAATCTGATTTCCCAGCGCTACCAAACGCTCAACCGTGGCGCTTCCTGGCCCGCTCAGGAAAACTAGATAAGGACCTTTTTGAAAAACCAGAATTCGCTTCCCTTCCTGATTCAGATAGAGGGCATCGACATCGCGCACGGTCGTCGTTTGCGCGCCGCCGAGTCCCAGCGCGCTGCGCGCCAAAAGCCAAGTGCGCCAAGCTTGGAATGTCGAGCCATACTCGAGATTGAGCGCGACCCATTCCTGGCGTCCGGCATCCGTATATCGAGCGCCGGTTAAGCGATCGGGAATAAACGGCCGCATTCCCGAAGGCAAATCTCCGCCTGAACCGATCTGCGCGCCCGTGAGTGTGTTGATTTCCTGCAGAGTCAAATCGCTCGGCGTCTTCGCCGGCAGAGTCCACAGCGATTGCTTGACCTCAGGATAATCGATCAAGCCTTCCCCATTTCCGACATTTTGCGCGAGTCGATCGACCACGGCCAGCGTCGACGGGTCGGGTCCGTAGATCAGGATGACAACGTCGGCGCCCTGCTTGGTCAGAACGTAAACGTTGGCTTGGGGCGATCGAACTTTCGATCCGATGTAAGTGGCGCCCTTCGGGCTTTGCACTTTCACCCCGGTCTTAGTGCCGTTCGTGGCTTGTACCACGGAAGTCGCCAGTCCGTCACCGAAGTTCGGTTGATTGGGAATCGCGGTCAGCACACAGATGTACACGTTGTCTTTCGTCGAATCTGACGTTGACGACTCTTTCGGCGCTTGCGGCTGCGGCTTGTAGGTGGACGACGTCATCGTCGTCGCGCCTTTTGAAAGCTTCGAACGATCGACTCCCGGTGGCAGCTTGGCCGCGGAGGAACTGTCGGACTTCGTCGTAGTTCCACTTAACGATTCGGTTTGAACGGAAGTTGGCTTGGCCGGCGCGTTGGGATCGTTGTCCACCGGGAATTCTGTCATCGTGCCGGCGGCGCGCTGTGGAATGTCGGGGGCCTGGCGAACGGGCGGGCTGTAAGACACTCGACGCCACACGTAGATTCCACCTGCGCCTGCTGCGACTACGATCAATCCAACAATGATCAGGCAGCCTATCATCAAAGGACTGCGGCGCTTTCTGGTTGGCGTCGTCGCCATTGGCTGGAATTGAGGCGGGTTCGCGGGCGATTGAACCTGCGGCACTGCCGGCGGCAGCGCCGTAATTGTGGGCGCAAACAATTCTTTGCCGCAGTTGCGACAGAAGCTCTCGCCGGGTGTGGCTGGAGTTCCGCACTGCGGACAAATCGTCGCCTTCAATGTCGGATCACTCATAGAGGAAACAGTCGATGTCTGGCTACACGAGCACTCGCTTCTTTCAGTTGTCGAATGAAAACCGGCTGCGGAGAGCAATGCTTCTATCGAGAAACGGAACGAAAGTCAATGAATTTTTGCTGCATAGTGGGACCGCGGCTGGAAAACGAGCCGCCAATTCGTCCGCGTCGCGATTGTATAGACCATGATAGAATGCGGCCGGTAACTGGTTTCCTCCCCGCCAATCGCGCCCGTGTTGCGTTCATTAAGCTTAAAGTTTGACTTGCCTTCACGCTTGATTTAAATTTCGCTCGATCTCCCCATTAATTACGTGCTTCAACAGGACGATTCTGAAAAGAGATAAATATGCAACCCCCGCAAAACCGTCTGCTCGCTCAGCTTCCCCGTGATGTTTACGAACGGATAAAACCAGACTTGAATCTCGTGTCGTTCTCGCGCGATGAAGTTATCCATCGGCCTGGCGACACAATCCGGCACTTTCACTTTCCTTTGACGTGCATGGTTTCGGTAACGGTAAGGATGGGCGACGGCCGAACCGTCGAGGCGGGAGCAATCGGCAGCCGTGAAGTCGTCGGCATCAATGCCTTCATGGGCGGACGCGAAACAACCCAGACCGAATATATTGTGCAGCTACCCGGTGAGGCGATGAAAATTGCCGCTGACCCCTTGAAAATTGAGTTCAACCGGAACACGGAAATGCGCGACCTAATGCTCAAGTACACGCAGGCATACATCGCCCAAATCTCGCAAAACGTCGCTTGCAACCGTCTCCATACCCTGGAACACCGTTGCGCCCGTTGGCTACTCGAAGTTCGCGAGCGCGTTCAGTCGGACGATTTCCCCCTGACGCAAGAGTTCATCGCGCAGATGCTTGGCGTGCGCCGCTCCGGTGTTAGCGTGGTAGCTGAAGCGTTAAAGGAAAAGGGCGTGATCGATTACGGTCGCGGGCAAATTAAGATTACTGACGCGCAGGCATTAGAGAATTTGTCTTGCGAGTGCTATATGGTCTTGAAAGAAGAGTATAACCGGCTGTTAGGGTTACAATGAAAAGGCAATCGGATCTTCGACAGCCAAGCGGCCTGCGATAACAATCGCAGTCGGTAGAGAGGGGGGCAATCACTTTTTTCGCGTTGAATGGAACTCGTTAATGTGATAAACGCGCAGCAGGCTTGAATTTTTCTGAGACTCCGTGTATAACCACAAGCACGCGCCTCGCAATCCCTAAAGATTGTGAGCCGGGGCGGCAACGGGGTGAGGACGTTGCCGCCCTATTATTTTTTGTGGGCCTCCCGCTCCTCAAAGATTCTAGAAGCCGGAACCGGAAATCAAGAGAGTACATCAGTCAGGAGTCGGAAATAAGGCCACCGCTATTTGTCATTGGTCATTCGCGAATTCAGGTTGGAAGTGCAACGGAATATTGTTTGTCGCTTCGCCCCAGAGGGGCGGGATGTTTATAGCTTGGCGCTCCTTTCTTTACTCCGAAGCTCCGTAGGAGCGCAACCACTTTTGCCTGCCTCTGCGAAGATCCTGCTGCCGGGTTTCGCTCCTAACGGAGCGAGATCTTTGGGCGCGCGCTCGTAGCTATAAACATCTCGGCTCCTCCGGAGCGAGCCCGAATTCAACTGTTGCACTTCTAAGTTCAATTTACCATTCGACATTTTTCATCCGTCATTTGGTGAGTAAGTCCTTGCTCACGCCTCTCTTCATGTCCAAGTATCGCTCGGAATGAGTTTTCCAGGCGCATTGCAGTGCGTTCGCGCGAGCGTTAATCTAAGCTTATAATTCCTAATCAACGCATATCGAGGGTGACAGGTGGCAAATCATAGAAAGAAAGCTTTGATAGTAGTCGATGTGCAAAACGATTTCTGCCCGGGCGGATCTCTGGCGGTGGCTCATGGAGATGAAGTGGTTGCACCGCTGAACAAACTGATGAAAAAGTTTTTGGATCGCGGTGAGCCAGTTTTCAAAACTCGCGATTGGCATCCGGCCAAGACTAAACACTTCGCTGCGTATGGGGGTACCTGGCCGGTTCATTGCGTTCAGGGAACGCGCGGCGCGGAGTTTCATCCCGACCTAACGGACGACCCGCGCATCACGATTATCTCAAAGGGCGTTGACGAAAGCGCCGATGGTTATTCGGGATTCGACGGCACTAACCTCGCTCAATTGCTGCGCGAGGATCAGGTCGAGGAAGTTTGGGTTGGCGGACTGGCGACCGATTATTGTGTCAAGCACACCGTTCTCGATGCCTTGCGCGAAGACTTCAAGGTGAACGCGCTGGCTGATGCGATGCGCGCAGTTAACGTAAGCCCGCATGATGGCGCGCAAGCGATTAACGAAATGCGCGATGCGGGCGCGGAAATTGTCGGCAGCGTTAAGAAAGCGGCGGGCGCGGGAGATTAAGCTGCCGCTCACTGTTCACCGACACTGATGCCTGCAATCGTCTTTAGCTCGTTTCGCAGCGTGCTCGCAACTCTTACGTTCGGATTTTAGCGGTATCGCCCTGCATACATCTTTGCGAATGCGATAGCGATCGTTACACCGGTCTTTGCACCGGTTTCCGCCACCTGCCGCAGTGCCGACGACGGAGAGTCCTCCGACCAGAATCAACACCAAGAGACTTGATCTCAGAATTGTTCTCGTTCGCTTCATTGTTCTCGCTCCTTTTCCAAATAACAGCGGGCCAGCTTTGTTCCCGCTGAAATTCATTAACATCCCAACGAACAGGGGCCTCGATAAATTTTGCGAAGAAGAGGGTTCTAGAATACTACCGACCCGCGACTAGTCAAAGTCTTTAGATTGATGATTCAGACCGCGAACGTCGCATGATATGATTTCGCCACAATGGGCACGCTCAACTTCGATCGCTATCACGCCGCCATGGGCGATGCGTCATACAAAGACGTAACTCGCGTTCACAGCAAGCCGCTCAGCGAGACGACGGCGACTTTCTACTGCACGCAGAGAAAGCTTCCGTTCGCGCCGGTGCTGGGACACGAGCGTCTGATTCGCTTGCTCGTCGATAGCCAAATCGACCGGCCACGATTGCGCTTTCTCGAACAGGATCGCGGCGGACTGCAGCGCTTCGCCAAGGCCATCGAAGATATTCAGTTCGCGGGCACCATTCGGGCGGTGCGTCCAGGCACCATCATGTTTCCACAGCAGCCGTTTGCCGACATCACCGGCAGGTTCGGGCTCACGCAGGCGCAGGAGATCAAGTTCGAGCACGCCTTCGATCTGCCGATGACCACGGCCAGCATCGCGATGCAGTTTCGCATGGCGGCGGGAGATCGTTGGCTTTCGGATTTTTCGCTGCGGCGCAATGGCGATATCGAGCGGGCCGTAGACATCGCGACCTATGCCTTCATCGGCGGCTTCAACGACACTTCGAACATGGAAGCGGCGCATCGGCTGGACATTCCCGCGGTAGGAACGGAAGCCCATTACTGGCAGCAGGCTTACCTGGAATATTTGTACGAACCGGAGATTGAACCGCGCACCGGCCAGCCAAAACATTTCGAGCAGGTCGCCTTCGAGCGTTGGCTGGATGCAAACCCGAATGGCACAACCTTATTGCTCGACACGATCGATGTTTACATGGGCGCTGTGCATGCATCGATGGCGGCAACTTCGACTGAAGCGCGGCGCAAGGCATTCAAAGGATTCCGCGTCGACTCAGGTGACCTTGCGGAACTGGGCCAGTGGTGTCTGCGTTTCTTTGAAGCGAACGGCCTAACGGGCTTGAGGCCAAACCTAACGGGCGATCTTGACGTCGAAAGAGTAAAAAGGATCGTCGCTGAGTTTCCTGAAGCCGCGGGCTTTGGCATCGGCACCAAACTCTCCAGCGAGGTTCGGCATGTCGCCGGTGTCATCTTCAAAGCATCTATGATCGATGGGCGACCAACCTTGAAAGCTTCCAACTCTCTCGACAAGACAACGCTGCCGGGACACATGCAGGTCTTTCGTGGAATCGATGCCGATGGTTTTTTCGTAACTGACGTCATCGGCCTCGACGACGAAGACATCAAAATTCCCGGGACTGCGCGTGTCGAGGGCTTGTTGCAAGCATTCTGGGAAAACGGCCAGCATTCGGCGATTCCGTCGATCGAAAAACAAAAGGCATTTGTCGCCGATCAGATGAGGCGGTTCAAAGATCTTCACAACTATACGTGCACGCTGAGCGATCGTCTGGCGAAGCTGCGTGACGATCTCACGGCCCGGATGCGCGCGGACAATTCTGGTTGGGAAAAGGTTTTGAAGTTGCCGGAAGAAATGCCGGAAGTGTTGCAGCCGGTAAGATAAGAGGCGAATTGGACTGGATGGACTGAGTGGACTGGATGGACCAATGGACTTAATTCCCAAGCACGGCGGATATCGAAATCTCAAGGGCTTCCAGGTGGCCCAAGTGGTCTATGATTTGACTGTGCGTTTTTGCGATCGCTACATCGACAAACGCAGTCGCACCCACGATCAGATGGTGCAGGCGGCACGCAGCGGAGTGCAGAATATCGCTGAAGGCAGCATGGCTTCGGCAACGTCTAAAAAGACCGAACTCAAATTGACGAACGTCGCGCGCGCCAGCCTGGAGGAGCTGCGACTGGACTATGAAGATTTTCTGCGGCAGCGCGCATTACCGATCTGGCCACGGGAGGATGCGCGACGGGCAGAGCTGATCACGCGCCGACCGAAGACCGCAGATGACGTGGCTCAGTGGGCGCGCGACATACGCCCGGGGAATGGACATGATAGACCAAGTGGACAAGAGGGACACAGTGCGCAGCGAGCGTCCAGATCGTCCATAACGTCCACAGCGTCCATAAAGTCCACGACAAACGCCTACCCCGAAATCTCCGCAAATGGCGCCCTCGCACTAATCGCCGTAGCGACCAGCCTGCTGACCCGTCAAATCACCAGCCTCGAAAAAGCCTTCGTCGAAGAAGGTGGCTTCACCGAACGAATGTATCGGGTGCGCTCAGCGAGAAGGAATCGATCATGATCAAATTGTTGATAATCGCTTTACTAATTTTCTGTTTATCAATGCTTACACTAGCTCAGAAGTCTCGCAAGGCGTTCGCATACGATTACGCGATCGACGATTTGCCGAACGGCTTGAGGCTGGTCACGGTGCCGACTGACTATCCGAACCTGGTCGCGCTTTACATCGTGGTGCAGACCGGTTCGCGCAACGAGCCCGAGAAAGGCAAGAGCGGCTACGCGCATCTGTTCGAGCACTTGATGTTTCGCGGCAGCGAACATTACACCGGCCAGGAACGCGACGAAGTCTTGAAAAAGGCCGGCGCGGATTCGAATGCTTACACGACCGATGATCGGACGGTATATCACGAAGTCTTTTCCAACGAAGATTTGGACAAGATCCTCGAACTCGAAGCCGATCGTTTCCAGCATCTGAAGTATTCACCTGACGGCTATAAGACCGAAACAAAAGCCGTGCTCGGGGAATTCAACAAGAACAGTGCGAATCCCGAAGAGAAGCTTTTTGAAGTGCTGCGCGCGACCGCCTATCAACGTCACACCTATTCGCACACCACGATGGGTTTTATCGAAGACATCGAGGACATGCCAAACCAATACGAATACAGCTGGCAGTTTTATAATCGTTATTACCGGCCTGAGTACACGACGATTGTTCTGGTTGGCGACGTGAAGCGCGACGATGCGCTGGCCATGACAAAGAAATACTTCGGCGCCTGGAAGCGTGGCAATTATGTGCCCGAGATTCCCAAGGAGACCGAGCAGATCGGGCCGCGCGAGAACCACGTCGACTGGCCCTCGGAGACGCTGCCACTTATTTATATGTCGTTTCGCGGACCGGCGTACTCAGATTACAACAAAGACAAGGCCGCGCTGGATCTCCTGGCGCCGCTCGCGTTTGGCGAAAACTCAGACCTCTATCAGAAGTTGGTGCTGCAAGAACAGAAGGTAGAAGAGCTATCTTATAGCTTCGACGACCACGTCGATCCTGAACTGTTCTATGTGAGCGCAAAAGTGAAAGATCTAAAAGACATTGACTATGTGAGGCAGCAAATCCTGGGTACGTATAAACGATTTAGTAGCGAAGTCGTACCGCAGGCCAAGCTTGATTTCACCCGCTCACGCCTGCGCTACGAATTTGCTCTGTTAATGAATAGCTCGGAAGCAATCGCCAGTTCGCTGGCGAACTACATCGGACTGCGACGCACGCCGTTAACGATCGATAAGTTATTTGCCCTCTACGACACCATCACACCAAACGACATAAGGGGCACGGCGCACAGGTACTTTGTTGACAATCACCGCACGATCGTCACCCTCAACACGAAGAAAGAGGTGGCGAAATGACGCGCACATTCTTCGGGTCGTCAGGCTTAATTGCCTTGCTGCTTTTCGGAATCGTATTCGGAAATCAAATTGTAGAATCGAGCGCTACACCAATGCGCCTGCATAATCCCATGCTCTTGATCGATATCGCTGACACCAACACCGTCTTGCTGCCCAACCGCTCGCCACTCGTCTCGTTCCGCATTCTCTTCATGACCGGCTCGGCCTTTGATCCCAAAGGCAAAGAAGGCGTAGCGTCATTGACTGCTGCGATGCTGGCCGAAGGCGGCTCGCGCCTAAAGACATTCGCGGAAATCACCGATGCGATGTACCCAATGGCCACATCCTTTCAGTCGCAGGTGGACAAAGAGATGACCGTCTTTTCGGGCACCACGCACATCGATAATCTCGACAAATATTATTCGTTGATTCGCGAGATGCTGCTCGATCCCGGATTTCGTGAGGACGATTTCAAACGATTGAAAGAAGAGGCCATCAATTATCTGAAGAATTCATTGCGCGGCGGCAACGATGAAGAGCTGGGCAAGGAAGTGCTCTACACGATGATTTATCCTGCGACGCATCCTTACGGACATCAGAATGGCGGCGCGGTTGGCGCGCTCGAAAGGATGACGCTCAAAGATGTGCGCGATTTTTATCAGGCGAACTACACCCAGGCGAATCTGGTGATCGGGCTTGCCGGTGGCTATCCCGAAGGTTTTCCAAAAACTCTCGAAGCCGATTTTACGAAAATGCCGAAGGGCAAACCACCTGCCGCAAAGTTTGCTTTCCCAAGACAAACGCTGGGAACCAGAATCGAGATTGTGCAACGCGAAACGCGCTCAAGCGCAATCTCCCTCGGGTTTCCCATTACGGTGACGCGTGCCGACAAAGATTGGCCGGCACTTACAATAGTCGCTTCTTACTTTGGCCAGCATCGTTCCAGCAACAGCTATCTATATCAACGTTTGCGCGAAGCGCGCGGGCTGAACTACGGCGACTATGCTTACGTCGAATACTTCCCACGCGGAATGTTTCAGTTTCAGCCCGATCCTAATCTCGGCCGGCGTCAGCAGATCTTTCAAATATGGATTCGTCCGGTCGAACCTCAGAATGGCCATTTCGCGCTCCGCGCTGCGTTTTACGAATACAATAAGCTGGTGCGTGACGGCATGTCGAAAGAGGCTTTTGAATCAACGCGAGAGTTTTTATC
>QHXE01000518.1:10916-14881 GCA_003222835.1 Acidobacteriota bacterium
GGATACGCGCTCGACAGCCGCTACTATCACATCCCCGATTTTCCGACCTATATGCGAGAGCAACTGGCGAAGTTGACGCTCGACGACGTGAACCGGGTAATCAAGCAATATCTGAAATCCGATTCAATGCGGATTGCGATTGTAACGAAAGACGCCTCAGGACTACGCGACGCGATTATCAACAACAAACCGTCACCGATTACTTACAACGCGCCGAAGCCTAAGGAGATTCTGGACGAAGACAAAATCATCGAGGGTTACAGGATCAACGTGAAAACAGGCGATGTTATGATTGTGCCCGTGGACAGAGTGTTCGAGTAGACAGTTCGTTTGACGTATCCACTAGGCGCGCCTAAACTCAGACCTATGAGCGTCACAGAAATAGAAGCGGCTATTGTTGAGCTACCCATCGAGGACCTCACCGAGTTGATTACCTGGCTGGAAGGTCATCATGAACAAATCTGGGACAAGCAAATCGCCGAAGACCTGGAGGCAGGTCGTCTCGATGCAGTACTGGCCGAAGTCGACAAAGAGTATGCGGCAGGACTAGCCTCGCCATTATGACGCACATCACTCTGCCCCGCTTCTGGCGGTACTACCGAGAACTACCCAAAGAAGTACAAAAACTGGCGACAAGAATTTCGAGTTACTCAAATCAAATCCACATCATCGATCTCTAGACTTCAAGAGGGTCGGCGGGAAAAAGCAACTTTGGTCGGTACGCGTTGGCGCGCACTATCGAGCATAGGGAACGGAGAAACCCGATGGAATCTTGTGGTTCTGGATCGGCCCACATGCGAAGTATGACCAACTGTTAAAATAGAACCTTGATCACTTCCTCACGGTTCTTTCGATGCGACGATCGGGAACCAGCCACATGATTGCCACGAATACGTAGAGAGCGCACGCCAGCCACGATCTCACAAACGCGAGTGGGATCGCGACGAGGTAAATCAGGATCGAGATCTTGCCTTTAAAATCGCTACCCAGCGCGGTTGCCAATACAGACTCAAGACCATGTAGAGAAAGCAGTGTGCGAACGAGAATGAAGTAGGCAATCGCCGCGCATAGCAGTACACCGCCATATAAGGCAACCGGCCACGCAGCGAACTGATTTTCTCCCATCCAGTTGGTGACGAATGGCGTCAGCGATAACCAGAACAGCAGATGCAGATTGGCCCATAACACTGACCCATTAACGTGTTCGGCTACCTGCAAGAGATGATGATGATTGCTCCAATAAATACCCAGGAAGACAAAACTCAGGAGATAACTGAGGAAGACAGGAATTAGCGGCCGCAGCGCGGTCAGGTCGGTTCCGCGGGGCGCGCGCATCTCCAGCACCATGACGGTGATGATGATGGCAATCACGCCATCGCTGAATGCTTCCATTCTGGCCGTGGTCATAACGCTGGCCTAGCCCCATATTTATTGTTATTGACTGCCGCCGCGAGCGGCGACACTCTCGACTTCTTCGCTGATTGTCCTGGAGTCGACTGTTTGATCCAGAGCGGCAGGTTTGGGAGCGGGTCTGCGAATCGCGTTACGCACTCGCGAAGAAAATACGGCTGTCTTAGTAGCCCATTTTCGCCATCGCGCCGTCGCTCGCAGATCGTCGAGCAACGAATAGACAACCGGCGTCGCGATCAGCGTCAGCAGAAGCGAGAGTGACTGCCCGCCAATAACTACAATCGCGATCGAGCGTCGCTCTTCGGCGCCCGGGCCGGTGCCGAGCGCCAGCGGCGTCATGCCCGCCACCAATGCGAGCGTTGTCATAAGGATCGGGCGCAGACGATCTCGGTTGCCCTGAATGACCGCGGCATCGCGCTCCATACCGAGGGCCCGCAGATTGTTCATGTGATCGATTTGCAGGATCGCGTTCTTCTTAACCACGCCAAACAACACCAGAATTCCGAGTGCTGAATAAAGATTCAGGGTGTCTCCGAGCAACCAGAGCGAAAGCAAAGCGAAGGGAACCGATAGCGGCAGGCTAAGCAGAATCGTGAAGGGATGAACAGTGCTCTCGAACTGGGAAGCCAGAATCATGTACATGAAAATGATCGAAAGCAGAAATGCCCACAGAAATTCGACGAACGTTCTTTCCAGTTCGCGTCCTCGACCGGCGATGATGGTCGAATAAGTCACAGGCAAGTTCATCGCGGCCGCCGCTTTGCGTAATGCATCCAGACGATCGGCGAGCGCGAATCCTGGCGCCACGCCGGCGCGCATAGAAGCCTGTCGTTGGCGATCGAGTCGATCGATGCGCGACGGGCTGGCTTCCTCTTTGATATCCACAAGATTATCGACGCGCACCAGGCCACCGCGCGATGAAGGTACGGAGAGACGCGAGATGGTTGCTGTGTCTTTGCGATCCGGTTCACTCAGGCGAAGCTCGACGTCATAGTCTTCATTCACTGAAGGATCGCGGAAGCGCGAAACCCGATCGTCCCCGCCCACCATCAGGCGTAGCGCCGTGGAAATATCGGCAGTGTCAACCCCTAAATCGGCTGCGCGATCGCGATTTATGTGCACGCGCAGCTCGGGCTTATCCAATTTCAATGTCGTGTCTGCGTCAACGATGCCGCCAATCTCCTTCGTTTTCTCACGGAGCGTTTCAGCATATTTCGCGAGCGCTTCCAGCTCCGGACCGCGAAAGACAAAGTCGATTTCGAAGTTGCCGCCGCCGATATTGAAGCTCGGTGCGTTGCGCACATTACACCGGAACGGTGCATATTTTTGGAGGCGAGTACGTACTTCCTGCATCACGTCGCGCTGTGTGTAGTTGCCGCGAAACGCCGCCAGCGGATGTCCTGCCTTGACCGAATTCCATAGTTTCGTGAGTGAGAAAACGCGTTCCTCATGCGGGGCAATGCGCACATAAATGCTCGCCTGATTAACCGCGCCCAGGAACGATCCGCCCGCCGACGACTGAATCAAACGCACACCGGGGGTCGAAAGCAAATCCTTTTCAATCTCCAGCATCGATTCATTCAAAGAGTCGATGTTAGTTCCTTCTGGAGCGTTGACGTTCACGTCAAACTCAGCCTCATCGACGTCGGTGGGTATGTATTCCTGCTTGACTATGCGATAGAGCGGAATGCTGGAAAGCGCGACGGCGATTGCGATCGCAGCGACGGCAATCCGATGGCGCATCGCCAGTTTCAGAAGCCACGTGTACGAACGATCGATGAACGCGTAGAAACCTCGCCGCGATGAGGCAGTCGAGACTGTGTCGTGATGCGCGTGCGCGCTCGCGTGGCCGGAAGCGGCATCTTCGGCGCGCAGCAAACGCGCGCTCATCATCGGCGTCAAGGTGAATGAAACCAGCAGCGATACCAAGACGGCTACCGCCGCCGTGATGCCGAATTGAAACAGAAAGCGGCCTGAAATCGACGACATGAACGAAACTGGGAGAAAAATTACGACTAGCGAAAATGTCGTGGCCATTACCGCAAGGCCGATGTCGGCGGTGGCTTCTTTCGCGGCGCGCATTGCCGTCATGCGCTTCTCTTCCACGAAACGAAAGATGTTTTCGAGCACTACGATCGCGTCATCGATCACGACGCCGACCATCAAAACCAGCGCCAGCATCGTGACACCGTTGAGCGTAAAATTCATCGCTCGCATCATGGCAAAGGTCGAAATCACTGAACACGGAATGGCTATGGCGGCAATCAGAGTCGACCGCCACGATCGCATGAACAACAGGACCACCAGACTTGCGAGTATGCTGCCCAGCACCAAATGCCGCGTGATTTCGTGAAGCGCCGCGCCGATGTAGCGCTCCTGGTCGCGAATGATTTCCAATTTGATGTCTGATGGCAGTTGCGCTGAGACACGCTCAAGCTGCGCTTTGACGTTATGAATTACTTCGACCGTGTTCGCACCCGACTGCCGGCGAATTTCGAGGGTAACGGTGGGAACGCCATTGAGCCTCGCGATCGAGCGCTGTTCTTTCGTGCCAT
>QHXE01000519.1 GCA_003222835.1 Acidobacteriota bacterium
CAGGATCGTTGCGCACTTCGCAGGGTGTGTTGAAATACATAGTTGCCTGGTGTTCAGCCGTGTATGTAGGCCAATGCGGCAGGCCGTCGTGATTAGGATTCCCGGTTCGGGCAAAGTTCACCCAGGCAGTACTGATCTGCTTCGATAGAACGAATGCCTCGGGAGTGCCCCCACTGTAATGGTCGCAAATTTCAGCATTGTCGAACGTGAACGCGATTTCACAGGCGTGGAAGGAACCGGGGCGATTGTCCAGCACGGGCGTCCGCCAAGAATATATATAAGAGTATGCCGGTGCGCTACCCAATGCAGCCTTCCTGATAGCCTGCTCGAACGCAGCACGGCGAAAGGAAGCGGCGGCAATGATGGCATACAGGTCAAATGGAGTCGCTTTAGGGTAATCGCGCCGGTAGGCGTCGATGATCGTCTGGCTGCCGTCGCCAAATTCTTCCTTAACCAATCGGTTAAGTTCTTCCACTTCCATTGCAGTGGCATCGGGGCGGTCGAGCCCACTTACACCCTCGTGAAGATTTGTGCCGGTTAACAATGGAACGTCCGCAGATATTTGTGGAGCTCCTGGATCGAATGGATGACGAGGCAGTATGAGGCCGTCTACCGTAGGCCCCCAATCGTATTCGCCGTATACTCTGCGAAGGGAAGATTTGGGCCGAGGCATTTTCTTCATGGCTTCCGCCGCGGCGCCCGAAAGTCGATCAACAGGGATTAGCTGCAGTTCGCTCACCTGCGATTTGGATAAACTCAGCTCTGCGACCACCAGCTCAGCCAATCGCCTTGAGTAATCAGGGGAGAGCGATTTAAGAAAGGGTCCGCTCTGCACAATCGCACGGTGAAATAAACCTTTGGCCGCCGGCATCGCCATAAGGGCGACAACTTTTCCACCGCCGCCCGACTGACCAAAAATGGTCACACTGCCCGGGTCG
The DNA here is from genome assembly GCA_003222835.1 of Acidobacteriota bacterium. The sequence continues at coordinate 939 of QHXE01000519.1, forward strand.
CCCCCGAAAGTTGCGATGTTATCGCGAACCCACTCTAGGACAGCTACGAGGTCAAGCATGCCAACGTTGGCGGAGCTGGCAAATTCTTCTCCTCCCAAATGTGCAAGGTTGAGATAGCCATACACGTTCAGCCGATGATTGTGAGTCACTACGACCGCACCATGATTGCGGGCGAGACTCTCGCCGTCATAGGAAAGAAGATCATGGCCGCTGCCGCCGGAAAATCCTCCGCCGTGCATGTAGACCATGACCGGACGCTTACTGGAGCCATTGATCTCCTGTGTCCAAAGATTGAGGCGCAGGCAGTCCTCGCCGGGGACCGAGGCGGCCGCGCCACGATGCAGCACGAACGCGTCTTCGTCCGAGTTGGCGAGGTTTTTCCCGTCAGTATTAAAGTGCGCAGAGTCCTGGTACGGGCACACGCGTCCATATTGCAGCGCGTTGCGAATTCCCTTCCAGGGTTCGGGCTTGACTGGCGGCATGAAGCGCTTCGTGCCAGCTGTGGAGGCACCATAGGGCACACCTTTGAAAATGTACACCCCGTTCCGCTTGAAGCCGCGGATTTTCCCAGCGGTTGTTTCGGCGACCGTTGCCGTGTCAGAGGCAATGACCGTGCCGCGTCCGTAACTGCCTGCTGTGAGTTTTCTTTTCGGAGGGGCTTCCGGCGTGGGCTGTGCAATCGCAGTTGCGGGTAAGATGACCGAACCGGCTAACCCTGCCCCCAGGGTTGCCATGCTGCCGATGAAGGAACGCCGTCCCTTGGAAGTAGGCGCTGACTCGTGATTTAGCTTTTTCTGAACGTGAGGATCTTTCATCGAACGCCTCCAGAGGCTCATGCTTCGCCCGTCCTGTTTTCCGACCACCGCAACCTAGATCGGATCGAGCCTCAGCTGGACGAGCCGGTAGAGCAACGCGTTTGTCGCACCGATAATGGACTGGATCCGCAAGTTTCGAATTTTATAGCATCAATTAACCTCCGTTTACTTCGATGGTCTGGCCTACTACATAGCTGGCGGCATCGGAGGCCAGAAAAAGCGATCACTTTCGCGCATTCGATGGGCGTGCCCATGCGCCCGAGGGGAATCATGGCGACGAAATTGCGCAAAACTACGTACTTGAGGTCGGGGACACTCTTCTCTGGCTCGAACTCAAATTCCAGAACGAGTTAATTCTTGTTCACTTCCGTCCCTTTGGCACTCGCACCGCGCAGATTCTCAAGCGTATCAATCGTCTTCTTCGTGGCAACATCACTCGGGTCTAATTCCAGCGCTGCCCGAAGCTCCTTTTCTCCATCCTCGAGATTCCCGGTGCGGCAGTACATCAATCCTAGGTTCCTGTGAAGGTGAGCGGCCTCAGCGCACTCCCCACAAACAGCAATGGCTTCTTTCATTTGTGCCAAAGCTCGCGGCCAATTTTGGGCGTTGGCGGACTGAATCGCGGAATTTCCCAAGTTGGCCACCCGGTCAGTCGTCTGCTCATTCCTTTGCAGTTTGTCGTACCGGTCCTGAAATTGCTGTGCCTGGGGGTCGTGCAACTTATTCAAAATTCTGGCTAGACTGTAGAGAGCTTCGGATTCATTGGGATCGGCCTTGACAGCCATTTTCCAGTGCTCGATGGCCTCAGTTGTTTTTCCCATGCGCTCAAGGTTTTGCCCCAGAAGGTATTGTGCGTCCGTGCTGTTGGGGTTAAGCACGACGACTTTTTGCAATAGTTCTGTCGCCCGCTCTAGATTATTATCTTGCCTCTCCGTAAGAGCTAGAAAATAGAATGCGCTCGCGAAGTTCGGTTCCAGACGCGTGGCTCTTTCGAGTTCCTTGCGTGCTTCATCGTATTTGCCGGTTTCGAAATAGAACCGACCGAGGTTGTAGTGAGGTCGGCCGGAATTAGGATTGAGCTGTGCGGCTTTGGTGAACTCTTCAAATCCGGCTTTCCGATCGTACTGGTCCATGAGGGCAATGCCAAGGTTCAAGTGTGCGTCGGCGGAAGCCGGCTGCAGCGCTACTACTCTTCGAAAGTTTTCGACCGCCTCTTTTCCCCGCCCCATCTTAGTTTCCACCATCCCAAGCGAGGTGTAAGCCTCTACCATTTGAGGGTCGATTCCTATTGCCGACTGGAATTCTTGTTCCGCTGTGGTAAATTCGCCTTGCTTCGCCATTGTCAGGCCCAAATTCGCGTGAGCTTGTGCATTATTTGGATCGTTCTGGATGGCCTGCCGAAAAAGGGTTTCAGCTTCCGCATTCTTCCCTTGTTGAGTGTATAAGGTCGCCAGGCTCAGGTACCCAGGCGCAAATTTAGGATCAATTTGCAGGACAGCTTCGAATTCCCTTACGGCTCCGTCTAGCCTTCCTTCTTCCTGAAGCAGAGTAGCCAGGGCGAAATGGGAAGCGGCTGAATCGGGTTGCTGTCGAATCGCAGCTTGTAATTCACTGGCGGCGCGGCTCCGATCGCCCTTCGTTAGAAGCGCGAGGCCCAGGTTATAGTGGGATTGCCAATTCTGACCGTCCAGGCGCAGCGCAGCTTTGAACGCTGAGATGGCGCATTCTGTGTGACGGCCCCGAGCGTACAAGTCTCCGAGCGCGTTGTATGCATCGGCCGTGGGGTGATCGTTAATCGTTTCGAGCAAACCTTTGATTTGCTCCGACGAATTCTCCTGAACCAGACATGACCTCGGAAGCTGCTGTGTCTGCTTGGAAGTGGGGTCCCCGCTGCGGCCGATAGTCGCGTGATTCTGCGCGACAGCCGGGATTGCGCCCGCGAGAATTATTAACCTGCTGAGCCCCACGAAACGCACGCTTCCATATCCTCCGTAGGATCATCCTCCCGGGGTTTTGACTTGCATCTTGTTGACATTGCGGGTCTGTTTTGAATCCATCCCACTACCTTCGCGTACAACGTAGTACCGATTTGCCTCAAGATCCTTCAGCGTTTCAAGCAGTCCGTTGGGCCAACGTATCACGATTTTGTCTGCCTTTTCGGCCTTCCCAAGACCGAAGTGAACTCGCAAGTCGCTTTGCGAAATAAAACCGCCGCCACTCCGAATTTCTTTCTGGTACTTGTCGCCATTTTGTTCCAGCGTCACCTGCGCTCCCAAAGCGGCTCGGTTTGATTTCACACCAATCAGTTGAATGCTGATGAAGTTGCCCACCGGCGCCGTGTTGTAATAAAGCGAAGGAGTTTCGTTCATGTTATTCACGAGCGCCTCTTCGCGGCCGTTTTTAAAAAAGTCGCCGAGGGCCAAGCCACGAGCGGAGTGCATCTCATTGAGCGTGTTTCCGGCGTGCGCGGTAATGTTGGCAAACTTTCCGTCGTGCAAATTGTAGTAGAGCACTTTCGGCTGGCGATAGCTCGTTCCCAGATTCTTGCCGTCCACCTCCGGGTAGATATGGCCGTTGCAAATCAAAACACCGGGCCACCCGCTGTTATCGAAATCGTAGAACTGCACTCCCCATCCGAGCCAGGTCGTAATCCTTCCCAGGCCGACTGCACGTGTGACGTCGTCAAATGCATTGTTGCCGCGGTTGAGAAAGACTGTTGGCGTGTCGTCGCTAAAGTTGGTCTTCACAATATCCTGATAGCCATCGTGCGTGTAGTCGCCCGCGGAAGCGCCCATACCCGCCTGCATGGAGCCCTCTTCGCTGTATGCAACACCGGCCGTTTTGCCGATTTCGCTAAAAGTATCGTCGTGATTGTTGTGGTAGAGAAGATTTGGAGTCGTATCACAGGCAACGTACACATCGGGCCATCCATCGTTGTCGAAATCGGCAGACAGCGCAGTAAACCCATAGCAGCCAGAGGCTTTGGTGATTCCAGAGGCTTGCGAAACATCGGTGAATGTGCCGTCCCCGTTGTTGTGGTAAAGCGCGTTGACACTCATTTTAAGGCCGCGCGGTCCACACATAACGTATATTCCCTTCCATCTGCACCACTCGCCCTCGCCAGGCCTGGGCACCGTGTCATAACTGAAATCGACGTAGCGCGCCACGAAAAGGTCGACTTTGCCATCGCGGTCATAGTCGAGAAAACTGCATCCCGTGCTCCATTCACTTTTGCTAGTTTTCAGCCCGGCCGTTTCGCTCACCTCACTGAAAGTCCCATCGCCTTTATTGTGATATAGGATGTTCTGTCCCCAATAGGTAACAAATAAATCCAAATACCCATCGTTATCGTAGTCGCCGACACAGCCACCCTGGGCCCATCCCGAATGCGCGAGTCCAGCTTTTTCTGTTACATCCGTAAAGGTGCCATCTTGATTGTTGTGATAAAGGTGCCCCGTGGGTTCCTGGCCTTTGGGGAATCCTTCTACTCGAGTGCCATTCGGCAGGAAAATATCGGGCCATCCGTCGTTATCGTAGTCGAAGATTACCGCACCCATGCCAGTACCTTCGATCAGGAACACATTATGATTGTCGTTCCCGTTCACATTAACTGCCGTCAGGCCAGCTTGACGCGCGATATTCTCAAAGTGGACTGCGTTCGGCTTGACGGTTGCCTGGTTGTTTTTCGATGCATTCGGCACTTGCGCGAAAGCAAACGCCGTCGCCACCAAAACACCCGGAAGCAGGAACACCCCTGAACCCTTCCTACATCCCTCCGACCTTCCTCGGAATAGGGACCACGCGCTTGTCCTATTTGCCCGTCGATTCATCGATGCTCTTAGGAGGGGCATTGCAAGCGATCAGTAATGTAAATCCTCATTTACGTGCGCCCTATCCTCACCAGTCATATTTTCGCACATAAAACGATGCTTTTAATGGTGAATTTCTCTCACCATTAGCGATAGAATCCCAGGGAGTTGGGGCCGAAAAAAAAGGATTCCTGCTAAGAATTAACAGCGCAGGAGCACCGTCAGGGCCATCCGCTGCGGTTTTCGTTCCCTCGCCAGAATTCGGAAGGAGTAAGGATCATGAACAGTTCAAGAAGACAGTTTCTTGAGACCGGGGCGAAGTTCTGCGCAGCGGCCATCGTTTGGACTTCCAACGCCACGGCAGCGGACGTGTACGTCCCCTTCCAAGGCGAGAAAACCAATTGGCACGAAGGGTTCGACCGCTATGACTTCATGATGGACGATGCCACTGGGGCGATCACGGCTATGACGGCCCCGGCGAGCGAGGTGACGAGCTTCGGAATCGACGTGAGTTTAAAGGACGGCAAGCGCCGCTGCGTCGTAGTCGTCCCCAAAAAGGAGGCGCCCGGCAATCCGTGGTCATGGCAAGGCTGCTATTGGAACCACCAGCCTCAAACCGAAATCGAGCTACTGAGACGCGGTTTTCACATCGCCTATGTCGCGCCCGACCCCGGCCGACAGGGCAAGGCGTGGGACGTGTGGTACAAGTTCCTGACGGAAAACCACGGCCTGGCGAAGAAAGCGGCCTTCATCGGGATGAGCAAGGGCGGAGTCAATGAGTTCAACTGGGGTGTCGTCAACCCCGACAAGGTGGCCTGTATCTACGCGGACAATCCGGCGCTCTTTGATGAAGATTTCGCCAAGATCCCGGAGTTGGCCAAGCATGACATACCCCTGCTGCACGTCGTCGGCACTGAGGATTGGGTGCTACGGTACACTATGAGACTGGAGAAGATTTATCATCAGTTGGGCGGCTCAATCACCGTGATCATGAAGGAAGGCGTTGCGCATCACCCGCACAGTCTCATCGACCCGAAGCCGATCGCGGACTGGATCGAGCAGCACATGCATCCGGTCGAGGCGAACCGGCCGGCGTTCGCGGATTCAACCTACACCAAGACGCACTACTACAGCCTCGAAAATTCCTACCTCTACCTGAAGGAGGAGGATACTTACGCGACCGTGCGCGGACCGGGATACGTTCCCTCCTATGATCGCTATAGTCGTAACGGTTCTTCAAGTCCACCGGCTAACTTCGAAGCGGATGACATGTCGATCGTGGTGCCGCAGAAGCCGGCGCCGGGCAAACTGTGGGTGTTCCATCCGAGCTTTCTCGAGCGCGACTCGGCGGTGGCCATGGCGCTACTGGCCAACGGTTACTACATCGTGCTGCCACCAATCTCGGGGCCGGGGGCCGTGCAAAAGCAGTGGGACGAGGTCTATCAGCGGATGGTCGACAACGGATTTGCCACGAAGGTGGTGATGGAGGGGACCGGGGCGAAGGCGGGCGAGTCGTACGCGTGGGCGATCGCGAACCCGGACAAGGTCTCGGTGATTTACGCCCGGAATCCGCTTATGCGCAGCCTCATGTCGAAGACGCCGCCGATCGACAACGTGGCGCCGCTGGCCAAAGCCGGGGTGCCTATTCTGCACGACTGCGGGAGTCTCGACCCGTGGCTGAAGGACCAGACACGGGTGGTGGAGAAGCGGTACAAGGAACTCGGCGGGAAGATCACGGTGCTGGTGGCCGAGGGTGAGGGTCACTTCCCATTGTCGCGCAAGGATCCGAAGCCGGTGGTGGATTTCATCCTGAGCCACCAGCGGTAGGTGCATTACCGGGGCGGAGATCAATATAGGCCCCCGCCGTAACGATGCCAACGCAGAGGATTCAACATGAAATTCCATCCAACGGACGCTTTATCGGTGCGCCGAAGCGAGAGGATAGCCTCAGAAAGGCTATCTAGTCTGGAGTCGCCGACGCGACGCTTACTTATGAAAGGGATGGCAGGCCTTGGGGCGACGCTTGTGTCTTCCTCGCTCTCCGAGGCTATCGCTGCTCAGACTCATCAGCCGGGGGCTCCTGGCAATCAGGTACCTCCAGACCAGGTTGGGTGGGGACCTTTTACTCCATCGAGCGGTGCAGGTCGATATCTCCAAGTTGTTTACCCGCCGTCCACGACCAAAGGGGAGCTGCAGATTGGTGTCATATACACCCTCTGGATTCCTGACAGTATCAAGACCGTGAGGGCGGTGATCGTTCACCAGCACGGCGCAAGCATTCCAGCCGCTCAGGCGGGGGCAACTTCTGCTTACGATTTGCACTGGCAAGCTCTGGCAAAGAAATGGAACTGCGTCCTTCTTGGACCTTCCTACCGTGTTCTGAACGATGCGATTGATTTAACTCCAGGAGGCGCAGAGCTGTGGTTCGACCCGAGACAGGGTTCTGAGCGGGTTTTCCTTCGGGCCCTGGACGAGTTTGCGACAAAGTCGGGCCACCCGGAAATCGCTACCGTCCCTTGGTGTCTCTGGGGACACTCTGGTGGCGGGATATGGGCCAATGTGATGAGCATTCTTCACCCTGACCGAGTGCTCGCTGCTTTTCTTCGTTCGGGTACTGCGGCGATGTTTCGTTCGAGGCCCGAGTTTATCCAGCCTGAAATTCCGCCTGCAATCTATGAGATTCCCACGATGGTTAACTTCGGCGTAGGAGAAAGACGAAACCGTCCCTGGGACGGCTCCATTGCCACTTTCCAGGAGTACCGAGCCCAGGGCGCTCCCATTGGGTTCGCTCCCGATCCCCGTACCGGACACTTCTGTGGGGATGCCCGTTATCTCGCCATCCCGTTCTTCGACGCTTGCCTTCAAATGCGCTTAACGGAATGGAGCAACATCCTAAGACCGGTGGACCTGAGTTCTGCATGGCTGGCAACTCCGTTCGGGGATACAGCCACGGCTGCGGCGGAATTCAAAGGTGATCCTAACAAGGCCGCGTGGTTGCCAAATGAGGCCACAGCAAAAATCTGGATAGAGTATGTCCGAACCGGGACCGTAAGCGACGCAGGAGCACCCCCCGCTCCAGTCAATGTGCGCGCGCACGCTGATGCAAATCACGGCAATGAGATCAGTTGGGAAGCCGAGGCCGATATCGTCAGTGGACTTGGTGGCTTCATTGTGCTTCGAGACGGGCACGGGATCGCGAAGCTTCCCACGCAACCTCCAGAAGTGGTGTACGGGCGCCCACTCTTCCAGGGGCTCTCATATCACGACACACCCGTGGCACCGATCCCTCAGATGAGGCACGTTGACATGTCTGCCCAATCTGGCGCCAAGCACGTCTATACCGTGATCGCCTTGAGCAGTGCGGGCGTGCCTTCCATGCCCTCGTTGCCCGCAACCGTCGAATGAAGGAATTGTCAGAGTCTCCCGACCGAAAGGGGTCAAGTCTGCCCTCAACTTAACTTATTGTAGTACGATAGGTTCCGGGCTTCCTTCGTTAGCTATTGCCGGCCTTGATCGGCTGTCCCAACCATCAACTTCCCGCCGCGCTTCCTGTTCATTATGCGTACATCCGTCTTAAGATTCATTCCGCCTTGAAGTCTTGCGCGGCTGACCTAATGCAACCAGGCAAAGGTTAACTTCACAGCCCCAACTGAAAACCATTGGGTATGCAAATAAAAACTGCTTGACAAGCAGAGACCTGGACCAATATACAAATTGAGTAGTTTTATTACCAAATATATGGTTTTATAAGCTAAATTTATTTGAGATCGCCGTGCACAGGCTAGTTTCCCTATCCTCCGAAATGGACGACCAGCAGGCTCTATGTCGAGCCATTGGGAACCCGCAAAAGGTTAGCCAACATGCTGGACTGAGTTCCTTTGCCAGCGTCCGGCGGCCCAAAAACCACAATAATGACGGGGCATTCCCTGATCCCGAACA
>QHXE01000520.1:0-13394 GCA_003222835.1 Acidobacteriota bacterium
CGGCGCTAACGCTTTGACTGAAGCTGACGACGACGGTTGTGTTGCCGAGATAAATTTCATCACCATCGCGGAGTGGCGTGCCGGAGGGTGACACCGGCGCGCCGTTCACGAGACTGCCGTTGGTCGAGCCTTCATCGATGATCCAGACACGATCGCCGTCGCGGTTGATGCTCGCATGCACGCGCGAGAGACTTTGGTCGTTAATAACGAGGTCCGCCGGCTCAGTGCGCCCGAGAGTTAACCGGGAGCCGGACAATGGGACTTCTCTCGCCCCATCGACGGAATGAATTATGAGCGTAACTTCCATACTTCTTTCGCACGCTCTACTTTTTAGGATAGAGGTTCGAGAGCGGACTGTCGGTCAGGCCGAACTGCTGGGGATTCTCGCCGACGATTCCGGCGGCGAAAAAGCGCGTGAGTCGCTCTCGTTGCTCGGCTGAGTTTATCACTTTCCACAAATCGCGGCGATCCGGCGGGAGTTGATCGCGCCACTGCGCTGCTTCCTTCGTCGTCATGCCGAAACAGGCGACCCCATACAGAGGATCTCCGCCGAACAGATCTACCTCGAGCGATTTCATGTACGCGGCCGCCACCAGCGCCGCGCACTTCTGATTTTGATCGGTAAGGGTTGTGGTTCCACACCGGCCGAGGTACCCGGCGCTCTGCGCCAACGCCAAAGGTACTCTCCAGAGCCCATCGCCCTGAGTATTCGCAGGGCGAGTTGGCGACAAGTTAAAATTGCTGCGACTCATGGCCAGTATGTAACCCAGCGGCGGCTCTAATCCGTTTTCGTTGATAAATGAATCATTAATCACATCTCGAAAGACATGGGCGCGGTTATAAAAACCCGCGGCGACATAATCTGAAGTGCGCGCCTCGATCTGATGCAACATCTCTCGATCGAGAGTGTATTCGCGCCGCGAAAGTTCTTTGATGAGGCTCTCTGACATCTGCTTGATATCGGCGGTGGAAAGGCTCTGGCGCTGCGCGCTGTTCTGTTGACCGCTGCTGCCGGTCGATGACGGCCCCGGCCCTTCGCGATTTTCCGGAGGTTTGATTTTAGCAACCTCAAATCCCAAAACTACTTCATCGGGTTGCACGGTGCGATTGCCTTTGTCGTCCTCCACAGTCGCGGTCAATACGTGATTGCCCGGTGTTAGGCCGGATATATCTGCGGGATCGAGCATCGCTTGATAGGGAGCGATTTCGGAAGTGGCGATCTTGGTGCCATCAAGTTGGTAAATGACGCGATCGATGCATTTGGTTTCTTCGGCCTCGAAATCGACGCGAATGGGGATTGGCGCTTTGATAGTTGTTCCGGTCTGCGGGCTCACGATACGCACGTTCGCCTTGCACTTACTCGATGAGCTAACGAAAAAGACTGCCGCCACGACACCGGTCAAAAGAAGCCCACCGCCGATTGCCCCCACAACGTACAGCGGCGACAGACCCGTCGAGGGTTGAGCGACGGGAACGGCCTGCTGAACTACCGAGCCCGCGTCCGGCAATTGACTGGCAGCCATGCCTGATACATTCACAGTGGGTTTTTCCGATGGAACAATCTGCGACGGCTGAGGCGGCGGTTCATAATGACGATCCTCGCGCTCTTCGCGTGTCTCCCAGGGAACATCGCTGAGATGAAACTCGATCATCGTCGATCCGCCCAGACAGATCAGATCGCCGTCCTCAAGTTGTCGATCCGAATCCACCGGGCGGTCGTTAAGAGTAGTGCCATTGCTGCTTCCCAACTCGATCAGCCAGAACTTATCGCCGCGCCTTTCAATCTCGGCGTGGTAGCGCGACACATTAGAGTCATCTTCAAGAGTGATGGAATTGTCGAGGGCGCGACCGATGGTCACGAGCCCGTCTTCAACTTTCAACTCGTGCGATGCGTGACCCGGCTGAATGATGACGAGTTTTGCGAACGACATGATGCGTATGTCCGATGAGTTTTGGCTTGCGGTTGAGTACGACAAACTCAGACTATCGAACACTTACATTTTAACGACAAAAAGCGAGAGGGCAATCCCGCGAACGTGGGCGGGCCACATATTAATTGTAGGTAGAGTCCCCTCTCCCTTTGGGAGAGGTTGGGTGAGGGCTTAGCTGAGTAACCGGAAAAAGAAAAGTCTCCTCCTTTGAGTTGTCCGATCAACTTGGATAAGAAGGGAGAGGTGGTTTGCTTCGTATTTGCTAGGCCCTCACCCCCAACCCTCTCCCAAAGGGAGAGGGGGTATGTCAAATGATCTCAGCTTCCCTTATTGAGCGGCACCCGAACAATAATATCTTCATTGTCCGCTCGATTTGTGTTGGTGACCCAGACGGCATAGCGGCTGCCGGGATTCTTGGCGTTTGCGGGGCGGCCATAAATCTTATAGTCCTGCATACGCGCGCTCTTCATGTAGCTGTCGATAACTTCTTTTTTGAGCACCCCGCTGGCGAGCGCTTCCCTGACGGCTTCATTCGCCCCGGCTTTGTTTGGCAAGTCGACGATCTGATCCCGGCTGAAGACGATAATAAAAAATTCCTTGGTAGGCTCGTTGGTGACTTTGTACCAGCACTCATTAGGGTCGGGAGCAGGGCAGTTTACTGGTGGCAGGATGAACTCTTGATTTTTGGTCACGTCGTTCTCACCGTTATTAACGCGCGAATCAGGAAACATAATCAGGCCGTCCTGTCCTTCTTTCTGATAGATGACGTAAAGGAAGCCATCCTGGTTAGCGGTCACTCCGAGCCGCAATTGATCGCCGTTGTGAAAGACGCGGCGATGTCTCGGTCTTTGGGCGCACGGCCGTTCTCTTACGCGGTTTATAGACATGCTTCGGTTTGGCCTTCCGCTGGATTGTCTGGGGCTTGTCCCAGGTAGTCGAGTTCTCCTGCGCACGGCCCGGAGCAGCGTCCATCATGACGAAAAGCGAAAACAGGCTGAGGAGAGTTGTAACGCAACAAAAACTAACGGTTCGGAACTTCATCTTCTTTGTACCTCCGAAAATGTAGAACAGGCCGCCAGCCTGTTCAGGTTTTTCCGTTCAGCCATGGAACAGGCTGGCAGCCTGTTCTACCTGAACCCTCCTCGAAAACTATTTCTGTGAGCGCAGCTTCTCTTGCAGCTTCGGATCATTAGCGGAGACGGCGCAACGGAAACCAATGAGCCAGCTACGCTCCTTTTTTTCTGCCGCAGAAAATTCCGCGGGTGCATACGTTCGGCGCGTAGTTCGCGCATCGTCAGGTCCGTAATGGAAGCTGCCACCGCGCACTACCCGGTTAGTGCCGCCAAAGTTCGGATCGGTTGCCGTGTTATTCGGATAAGGCTGATAGAGAGCATCGACCCATTCGATTACGTTCCCGGCCATGTCCTGTGCTCCGTAAGCGCTGGCGCCGTTTGGCTTTGAGCCGACAGCGCTGGTGTGATTCGAATTGAGCGTAGCCTGGCCCCCATCGGCGCTATCGCCCCAAGGCCACATGCGTTTCTTCGCGTCCGAAGTCGGCCCCCAGGACGCGGCTTTCTCCCATTCTTCTTCGGTGGGCAGACGTTTGCCCGCCCACGACGCATAAGCCGACGCATCGGCAAAGTTCACGCCCACAACCGGCATCTTTGGCTGGTTGAAATAGCTGTTGTCCCACCAGGGATTAGTGGGAGGTTTTCGCTTCGTCGCGTCGCAGAACTTCTTGTACTGCTCGTTCGAGACTTCTAGCTTATCGATATAAAAGTCGGGAAGGGTTACCTTGTGCGCAGGCTTCTCTTCGGGATTGTGATTGTCATCCCCCATGATAAATTCACCGGCGTTGACCAGCACCATCAGGCCAATGTAATCGATCTCTCTCGGCAGTCCCGCGGGGGCTTTCCCTTCCGATGTAGTAAGTTGCGCCACTACAATCTTCGAGTCGCCGTCCTGCCCGGTGACCGTCGTATTGAAATCTCCATAGCCTTCATGCGAGACACGCACCACACGCTTGCCCGCTTTCAAACCAGGCACTCTGATCGATCCATCGGCTGACGTGACACCGCGACTGATATTATCTATGAACACGTCACTGCCCGGAGGCGCGCCCCTCACGATCATCGTAAACCCAGGCTGGCGAAAGAAGATATAGATCAGCACCACGGCCGCCAGCACGAACAGCACCAGCGCGCCCGCGCCACCCAACCATACCCAGATCGGAATACCGCGTCGCGGTCCGGACGGCGGCGGTGTTGGTCTTGATTGTGGCGGTGGTTGAGATGGTCTGAGCGGGACTGTCCCGCCGGATGTTGGAATCAGCGGAGTTGTTTGGCCGTAGTCAGCGCCCGCCGGATCATTTTCATTAGGGTCATCCATTTCCTTGCTCCGCTCAGAAGCTGATTGAAAGAAGTGGCAATAAGGTACAAACGCCCTGTGGGCGTGTCAAGGCTAGTGTCTGTGCGCGCGCAGGCGCGAGACGGTATTGATTGTTGAAGACAACTAGACAGTCCGTGCAACGTCTCAAGAGGAATCCTTGAATGCAAACCGCTACAAGTCGATGATTGTGCTCAACAGCGACTGAGGCACGGCGGCTCTCTCAGAAGCCTGATGACAATGTCCAATTGCCAATCAGAAATATGCGGAAGAACTGGCGCGAGTTGGGAAAAGATTGTTAGTTGAATGCTCCTTTGAAGTGGCCTGTCTTCTCTGTCACTTTGTATAAATTCAGATAAGGCCTTACCTACTTACGAAACTTCAGAGGCACACTTACGACGATCGGATTAGCAGGCTTAATCGCTACCCGATAGACGGTTTGAGGCGCCGGATCATCTTTTGTTAGTTCGGGCGAGCCGTCCGTTCCGGCCGCTTGTTCCTTCTCGGTCATTGTCTGACCGGCGCCACCTTGCATTTCGAATCGAGTGGCGCTTGCGCCCCACCGCTTCTCCCACAATTCGACTTGCTGACGCGCCAGCTTAATACTCTTAGGGCCGAGCTGGGCTGGGTCGATTAAAGGTTCTGGGGAAACGAGAATGGTCACGATTTCGCCCACGTGAACCTTCGAACTCTCGCTTGGCTTAATTCTGAATTTTCCACTGGTCGAAGGAATGTAAATCAGACGGCCAGCCTTTACAAAGTTAGCGTCGCGTGTTTTTTGCTTGGGAAAGATCAAAATCGGATCACCCGTCGTGCCGTCGGCATATTGTTCGCGATCGATGACGTAGAGATAACCTGCCCGCGACAGCGACTCGATACTGAGGCGGACCATTTGACCGGTTGCCAAAGGAGTTCCTTCCTCGATTCGCTCGAGCGTCCAATCTCCCTCTTCCTCTTCAACTAATTCCTTTGTCCTATCCCCGACCAGCGAACGACGGAAGCGCCAGAAAGTAACGCCCAGTTGCGCAAAAGTCGTACCCGGAGGCGGAGTGTCCGCCGCGCCCGTGGTTGGGGATTTGGCAGCGGGCTTATACCGAGCAGCGGAAGATTTTTTTGTCGTTCCGGGACGGTCCTTAATAAATTCTTCAGCCTTGATAGCTTTGGAAGAATCTTCGTCCTGCGCCGCAACCTCCAGAGCGCCAGCAAGACAAACGAACAGCACAAGCAATAAGAGAAGTCTCTTGGTTAACATGATCCCTCCTCGGCAAATGTAGAACAGGCTGCCAGCCTGTCCGTCTTCATTGTTTCAGGGTAGAACAGGCTGGCAGCCGGTTCTACATAATTGACTCCCTATCAATAAGCTTCGTGAGACAATTCGACCAGATTGACCAGAACCTCGCCTCGGCCCTTCACTGAAGTAAGCTTCTTAGATTTATCGGCGACTACCTCAGGGCGCGCAGAGTCATACCTCTTAAGATAGGACTCGACTATATCAATGTGATCGGGATTGACAATGACTCCTGGATCCTGCCTGTTCCGAGCGGCATCGTTGAAGATCGCGTCCAATTCAGGGATTGGTTGTGTTGACCAGATGATCCAGAATTTTTCGACGCCATTCTTCTCAACGAATTGATACCATTTCGATTTTGCATCAAGTGGCGGAAGTTGCACCGCTCGGTCAGCTGTCAGTTTTGGATTCACCTGATTGTCGCTAGGCAGCGGAAACAGAATGTCATATTCGTCGGCGCCATCCTTCCCCGGTCCGACATTGAGTAAATAGAGCGCGCCTGATTGTGCAGGCTGTAAATTGAACCGAAACCTCCAACCGTTGCCGAACGCGATGTCACCCGCTGACGGGAAAGTCTCGCCCAGCGGTTTCTGGTTTAGCATCTTCTGTACGGTAAGCCAGTAGGTCAATGATTGCTCCGGACCGACGGGGGCCACCGCCGGGGGCTTACTGGGCGAAGATGCTGGAGCTGTCCTTGGCCTGACCGCATACCAGATCCCAACAATCATCACTGCGACGACTGCCAGCGCCGCTGCTGCGATGATCGACATCCTCCGGTAAACCGCTGGCCCGCTCGCGATCTGAAACCTTACCGGAGCGGTGGGATTGCCGAAATCTTCCCCATAGAGGTTGAACACATGAACCCGCGCTCCCGGTCTAATTTCTGTTTCACCCAGATCGTGGATGTAGTCTGACCATCTGGAGAGTTGTCCAAGATCATCGGCTACGCGATTCGAAAGCAGGATGTGGCCGGGTTCGCAATACTCCATAATGCGTTGAGCCATGCTAATGCCGCCGCCCGCGACATTCATGTTGGTATTGATATCGGCGACACGATAGACCGGGCCACTGTGCACGCCCATCCGCACCATGATATCGGGCCGGTTCCGCAACGCCCGGCTAATGTCGATCGCGCATCTGACAGGAGCTTCAGGATCGCCAAAGAAGACCAGAGCCATTCCGTCGCCCGTCGGCAAGCGAACAAGATTCTTGCCTGCCCGGCGATATTCAGGAGCGTCGAGAACAACCTGCTGAAGCTCGCCTAAGCGCGTCTTTTGTTGATCCATCAAAAGCTGTGAGTAGCCTACTACGTTCACAATCAGGACGTGCGCGGTCTCCAGCGTCAGGGTTACCGACTCTTCGCTCGCTCGCGCCCTCGCGGCTTTAAGATTCGATCCTGATTCATCTTGTTCATCATCGCCCAGTAAGGCATTCGATAGTAGATCTCCAAAATCTCGGGCGCGCTTGAAACGCTGTTTCGGTTCGAAAGATAAGGATCTGAGAATAAGTTCCTCGGCTGCTTTTGGAAGGCTTGGCCGCAAATCCGCGGGTTTCACCCGAACCCCGGATCGTTGCAGCTCGAGTAGCTGATAACACTGGCGGTCGTCAGCGGCAGCGCGCTCAGTTGCTCGGGTGACATATAAGCAACTGTGCCGACAGCCAAATCTTTGGTGGAGCCTGAGGAAACAAGAGAGTCCTTGACCCTGGCCACGCCAAAATCAATTATCTTGACTTGTTCGTCGTCGCCTATGAGATTCTCCAGCATTACATTATCCGGTTTCAGGTCGCGATGAAGAATCCCACATTCGTGTGCGGCCGTCAGCGCCCGACCCATCTGAGCGATAATCTTGGCGGCCTGCTGGAACCGCATTCCCTCGGGCGTGATCAGAGCCCGCAGCGGGATGCCGTTGACGTATTGCATGACGATGTAAGGTTGCCCATTTTCCGTCACGCCCGAGTCGAATACGCCCACAATGTTTGGATGATTGATTCGCGTGAGCGCTTCGATTTCGTGCTTGAATTTTCTTGCGCTCCACTCGTTTTGTGTTTCGTCATCGCGCAGCACCTTAACCACGACCTTGCGCGAGATCATCTTCTGGTCCGAAGCCAGATAGACTGCGCCAAAGCCCCCCTGTCCCAACTTTCGCTCGATGAGATAGCGGCCTTCGAGAAGCACGCCGATTAACTTGTCGTTTGGGTCATCCTTGCGGGGCGCGGTCTCAGCAGGCACGTCCGTGCGGATCGTATCTCTACCCAAGTTGTCTTCCAGATATTCCACGTCGTTATTAATCCAACTGTAAACTTTTCATTTTACATCCGGCCTAATGAGTATTGGCATTGGCTACCCGCGCTATGATGACGTTTTGTGCGCCGCCTTTGCGAGTGTAGAAGACTCTTGGCCGCTGCACTTTTTGCTCGTCGGGCTCATCCTCGACCAGTTCCTTGCTCGCCCTATTTCGCTCTCTTCTTATTTGCGGCACGCGCTCGGTGGCGTATGCGAACCACTCCGGAAGCAGTACTTGGCCATCACGGTCAATATCCGCGAGACCCGATTTTATTCCTTCCTCGACCAGAGCGACAGCCAGATAGCTGTGTTTATACTTTTCCGACTCGAACGCATACTCGTCACTTCGGGAAGCAGTGAGAATGTACATACCTTTCTCGTAGGCCAATTGCGCCAATCCGCGGGTGTTCATCGGACCCTGTCGTTCCTCGTCGGCTTTCAAAGCCTGACCAGACTTGCAGGCGTCAATCAGCAACAATAGTTGGTCAACATCTAAAAGTCTTAGCGTCTCTTCCAGCTCTCTATCTGAGATGCTATGGGCCACGATCTTTTCTAATTCTTCCGCTTTCAATCTGCCGCGCGATCCTTGATAGCCAAGATCGTGTGGAATCAGATAAAAGCGATCCTGTTCGGCAGTGCCATGCCCGGAAAAGTAAATTATAACAGCGTCTTCCGGTTGTGCCGGACTGATTTTTGCGAGTATGGGAGGCGACTTCGGTGGTAGAGGGCCGACGTCGATACCTGCCAATCGTTTCAGCGCTAATAGGATGTTGGCTTTGGTGGCTTCTGCGTTAAGTAGGGATATCGTTACGACGGGACTGTAGCGCCCGATCTGCTCTTGTTGATTCTTCAGTTGGGCGCTCATTTCCACGGCATCGGCGGCTGGATAATGAAGATTGAACTGCGAGTTTTCATATTGCTCCACGCCAACGGAGAGCACATAAGCAGTGCCTGTGCGTTTGAGATTGTCCGTGCCAGTCAGTGACAGGCCGGCGTCCGCGCTCTTAATATTGTCATTATTGAAAGCGTAGGCCGAGAGCCGATTTTCTCCCGCGACAACTTGTATTGGAACTTCGAGTGTCCGGTGACTCGATCCATTCAACACATCATCGGGCCACATATAGATCAACAAACCGTTGCGGAACAGCCGCACGTCTCGAGCCCCGCTTCCGGCTGCGTGTTCTTTATCCGGTAAGGCACCCGTGATTTCGAGCTTGATCTTGACGCCGCGAGTGCTAATCCTGCTCTCATTGCTGCCGCTGAGCGTCATGCTGATTTGTGGCTGCCGGCGATCTTTCTGCGTAATCTCTTGCGGCGCTTTGGGTCCTTTGCCCGCGAAAATATCTGCGAGCAGACCGGGATAGTAAAACTCATTGAAATAGGCCTCGACCGGCAGCGAGTTGAAAGTATCTCCTCCGAAACGCCAAAGCAGTAAGTTCCACGACAGAGGAGATCCGTCGAAAAGACCATCAGGTATGGCTACCAACCAATCATCACTGTTAGCCACCGGGACAAGTGTGGCCATCAATGTTCCGGTTGTGGTCCAGACTCTCATGCTGCCATCCTCACTGGCAGAGATGATCCAGCGTCCGTCGTTGCTGAAGGCGACGCCATTTACTTTCTCGGACGCGCCCCTCAACACGTGCATCTCGTTTCCTGATTTCACGTCCCAAATCTTCACGCTGCGATCGCTGCTGGCTGAAGCCAGTAACTGACCGTCCGGACTGAATGCGACTTTGAGGACCTCGTCGCTATGTCCGCTCAACGTTTGTAATGGAACACCAGTTGAGAACTCCCAAAGTCTTACGCTCTTGTCGCCGTTAGCCGCAGCCAATAGTTTTCCATCGGAACTCAGTGCCAGCGAATTGATCTCGGCGCCGAGATTGTCAAGAGTTCTGACGACCGTTCCCGACTTCAAGTTCCAAACCCGCACCGTCTTGTCTCTGCCCGCGGATGCAATTAGTTGCCCATCGGCGCTGAAGACCACGCTCGTGATCTCTTCTGCGGGTCCCGTCAAGCTGCGCGGGCGCTTAGTATCGAGATCCCATATCTCCACCGTCTGCTGCATGCCGGCGGATGCGAGAAACTGCCCATCAGGGCTGAAGGCGACAATATTTATGCCCTTCGGACTAGACGGTAGATTGAAAGCCAGACGCCCGGTGACCATGTCCCAGACTTTCACTTCTCCACTCGCGCTTCCTGACGCCAGGAGATGACCGTCCGGGCTAAAGCTAATCGTGTTCACGAATCCCATATGGCCCGAGAGGCGGGGCAACTCTCGTCCCGTCGCCACCTGCCACAATCTGATGCTGGAATCATTTGCTGCCGACGCGAACCAACGTCCGTCGCGGCTGAAGTCAACGGCGTTGAAAGCGGTGGAATGGCTTTCCAAAGTGCGAGTATCTTCACCACCGGTTAGCTTTCGAAGATTGACAACTCGGTCACCTGCGCCCAAGGCCACGGTGTCAGCGCTGGGACTGAAAGCAGCGAACACCAGTTGCTCGGCGTTCGCGTCGCCGGGAATCGCGCGGCTTTCTTTTCCTGTGTTTGTATTCCAAAACTCGATCCCGCCGTCCCGGTGCGCCGAAATCAGCGCACCACTGGAACCAAATGCGACCGCGATGACGCTCGACATATTGTGCTTCATGCTAGAACGTTCGTGGTCTGATCCACTGGGCCACAGGCAAACAGTTCCGTCAGAGCTTCCCGAGGCGAGCCAAATGCCGTCAGAGCTAAAAGCAAGTGCGGTAATTTTTCCAGTTTGTTTTCGCAGAGTGCGGACAATTCGCCAATTACTGGTATCCCATAATTTCACAGTTGTGTCGGCGCTGCCTGAAGCGAGCAACTTGCCGTCACCACTGAAGGCCAGCGCCATCACTCGATCGGTGTGATCGTTCAGCGTCCTTATCTCTTTGCCGTTCGTGAGATCCCAAATCTTGATCGTCTTATCCGCGCCACCTGAAGCCAGCCAGCGATTGTCGAAGCTAAACGCCAGCGCTTCAATAGAAGATGTATGGCCCGGCAGAGAATATAGCTCGCGCCCCGTGGCAGTGTCCCAGACTTTCACTGTTCGATCGCTGCTACCCGAAGCAAGCCACTGTCCGTTAAGGCTGGCGGCCAATGATTTGATGTACCCGGTATGGCCAGTTAGCGCACGAAGTTCACGGCCGGAAGCAACCTGCCAAATTTTGATGGCGTTGTCAGATCCTCCCGAGGCCAGCCAGCTACCGTCAGGTCCGAAGGCCGAACAATTAACACCCTTGGAATGCCCGGTTTGCAACACAAGCTCCGGGCGCTTCCTATCGCTTTCGTTGAGCGAGCCAGAGTTCCAGGGTCTCGCGAGCGTCACAAAACTGAGGAACCCAACACTCAGGAAGACGGATACGCCTAAAGCAACGGCCACCATTCTTCTCCGGCGTGTTTTGGTGAATCCTGAAATCATATTGGTTAGTACTATGCCGAATCCTCGCCAGGTCAGAACCGCTGGTAGCGATCTTTCACGGTCCAAATCGCTGACGATACTCGACGGAGTTAATGAACGCCTTCACCATCTCCGCACTCACAAAGTTGCCATTGAACTGATTCAGCTTCGTCAACCAGAAATCGTATCCTGTGTAGTCAGTATCCTGCGGATCGTTGGGATTTCGTCGCAGATAACCAATGTACTGCATCAGCACAAACGCGCGGTTGAATTCCTGAGAGTTCAGGGTCGCGTTCTCAGCCACGTCGCGCAACGCCCGCCCTCGCGCCGCCGCGTCGCTGGTGTTAGTCGCCGAACCAAACTCCGCAATCGCTGCGTTGCGATCAGTCGTCGAAGGCGTCACGCCGGCATTCAAGAACAACTGATTCACAAAGTCCGTCGGCGTCATCGATGTCAAATACGCCGACGTGAACCGCGAGCGCTGCACAAACTCCAACGCAAAAGCCTGCTTGTTATTCTCCAACTGCTGTTGCCAGTTCCCGACGTTCACCACTACTCCTTGGCCAATCTCCTGCGTGTCCTTCAGAAATTCATTGAGACGCACGACGGGCACCGAAATTTGATGCGGGCCGCCAAAGGTCGACGGGCCGTTAGCGTCGCCGTATGCCGCCTTGTAGAGGCGCTCCACCAGATAACCGGTCTGTTGAAATTCAATCGACAGAAAGTACGCCGCCGAAACGTTGATGCGTTTCAGTTGAATGCATGCTTGATCGCTGCCGCAGGATGTAATCTCATTGGTCCAGAAAGCCAAGCCGCTCGGATCCGGCTCACGACTGAGAAAGTCGATGTAGTGAATGCGCACGAAAACACCTGCCTGATCGATAGGGTTGGCTCCGGTCGTGGTTTCATTATCGGTGATGGAAATCGTGGCCGTGCTCGGCGAACCGAGGGTTATTCCGGTGGGATTGCTGAGGGTGATGGTGAAGTTTTCAGTTCCTTCGGCGTACGAATCATCGATGATCGGAACCAGAATTTGCTTGGAAGTGTCACCGGCGGCGAACCGCAACGTCCCCAGGGTCGTCTCGTAATCGCAACGCGCGGAGGCCTGCCCGGTGACTTGACTGCATTGATTCAAGCCCGCACCGTCGCTGGTTGCGTAGTCAACGGTGAATGCGCCGGAGGCGCTTCCCGTACGCGTCACGGTTATGGGCAGGCTCCCGATGCTTTCCGCAGTGGAATAAGTGGCCGCGCTGAATTGCACGGCGGGTGTTGGTGTTGGCGTTGGTGTTGGTGTAGGTGTCGGTGTAGGTGTCGGTGTGGCCGCGCTCACCGAAAAGCAAGAGGAGAACTCTGACGTATTGCCGTCCGCGTCGGTCGCCGTGCAATTAATGACGCCGCTGGATACTCCGATCGGAAAGTCAAATGGAAAACTGAAGGTAGCATTGCCATTTATATCTGTCGGGCCAACACCCGGGAGCTTTCCGAATGCCAATGGAACAGTGGCCTCCTCGTTATTCGTGCACTGGGCATCAGCACTGAAATACCAGTGGACGGTGAACGTGGAATTTGGCGTGCTGTTGAGCGTGCCATTTATCGTGAGTGACTCTGCCCCAATCGGATCGGGGACGGTCTGGTTCCCTTCGAGGGAATTTGAACCGGATATAATTGGAGGTCGAGGAATCCGTACGGCAGAAGTGAGCACCGGAAAATTCTGCAGGTTGTTTGGGCCGGTGTCCAGGTCTTTGTTGTCATTGGGTGTAATGCCGGCGTTGCCGAGGTCGATGCCCAGGCCTTCGTTGCCGTAAATCTCGTTTTCGGTGATCTGAATTTTCAGACCAGGAGAGTCGCTGGTATTCGGCGGGTTCGTTAAGCGTACGCCCGCGCCGTGATCGAAGGCGATGCGGTTTTGAAAGATTCTGTCGGCCGTGGCGTTGGCTGGTACGACGATCCCGGCGTTGGTATCAAAGAAGGCCGAGGTTCCGTTTCCCAGATGACCATTACCCGTGAAGTCGGTGCCGATGTAATTACCCTGGATCAAGTTCTGAATCGTCGTGGCTCTGAGCGTTGCTCCCACGTCTATTCCAG
>QHXE01000520.1:13469-15426 GCA_003222835.1 Acidobacteriota bacterium
AGATTTCCAGTCGAAAGCGTGTCTCTAATCAAGATACCCTGAAAGGTATTGCCGGAAAGAAGGTTGCGCGCCGCCGTCGAGGTCCCTCCGACGGTGCTATTGGGGGCGTCTACTTCCACGCCGTCACTATTAGCCAGCGACTTCGTACCGGTTATATCCGTGCCGATAAAGTTGCCTTGAACTAACGTTCCCGGCGACCCGGAGTACACTATGTCAACACCGGTAGTCGTGTTTCCTGAAATGAGATTGCGCGCTCCCGGCGTCGCACCACCGATCGTATTGTTAGGCGAGCCGGGCGCACTTCTGGTGCTCACACCGGCGTGCGAGTTGGCGATCTGCTTAGTGCCGGTCACGTCTGTTCCTATGAAGTTACCCTGTACCAAATTGAGGGTCGCTGGATCCGAGTAATAGGTGGTGAAAATCACGCCCTCGGCAATGCCCGATATCAGATTACGCGCCGCCGCAGTGGTTCCGCCAACGACATTGTTGGCCGTGTCGATACTGATGCCCTCCGTTAGTGCAACGCCTTTGCTGACGGTTCCGCCGATGTCGGTGCCGATGAAGTTGCCTTCGATGATGTTGCTTCCGTTCTTCAGGATGGCGATGGCGCTATTATTGTATCGATTGATGACCAAGCCTCTAATTACAGAGTTGCCACCATTAACATTTAAAACGCCCGTCACGCCTCCTGAGAAAGGTCCGGTGTTGGTTCCGTCGATCTCGATGATTGGCCGGCCCGTAAAGCCGGGCTGCGTGGTCGCGTCAATGGTAAGCGCCTCGGTAATCTCAGGCAGGGCTGATGCCGGCGTAATCGTCTGCGGCCCACCAGGGTAAATATTGAAGTTGATAGTGTCTGCGCCAACATTCAGGTTAGCGTCAATAATCGCCTGTCTCAACGATCCCGGCCCACTGTCGTTGGTGTTGTTGACCAGGATCGGCGGAGACTGCGGCGGAGAGGTGTCGGTCAACAGACTGAGACTCCAGCCTCCAGTGATGGTCCCGCCGTTGCCGACCTGATCATCGACAACGTACAAGCTCCAAATTCCGTTCGGGCTGGATGTAAAGACTCGAAGAGCATTGGCAAATGGGGGTTGTGGAGCGGGCGCAGGAAAAAAATCCACCGATCCGTCGTTGATATCGGTCGGTTTGTAAGTCCCCGATGATATTCCGCTAGAGTTCGGCACAGAGGTATTCGCATCATCATCGAAGGCCAGATATACATTGTTCACTGCGTTGCCACCGCCGGCATCCGACATCAGCAGAACGCTTTGGCCGCCCGGCCCAACCAGGAGAATGTCGATGTCAGACGGCCTTGGATGGCTGAGATTGTTTAGTCCCACTCTTACCTTGGTGAGCTTGCCGTTTAACCCCGAGACCGAAATGGTCGATGGATAGGGTTTGCTCGGAGTCGGTGGGGCCGAGCTGTCAACAATAGTTATCTGATCTGGGTTGGAAAACAAGAACGCTTCGGGCTGAATGGGCTCAACCCTGGTCGAACTTTTCGGTGGAGTTGTCAGGGCGATTGCCGGGGCCACCGTGTCGCCTTTGAGAACCACCAGATCAGTCAGCGCATCGCTATCCAGCCGCATTGGCAGCATCGCAACCGGCGCGCCGTCAACTTCGAATGAAGCTACCGAATTGGTCTGGGCTGGTAGTTTTGAATCGGAAGCATCCGGACGTGAGTCTATCGAGCGGGGCGCAATCACCAGCATCTTACGGTCCGCACGATCCAACACCACAAGATCGTCCGCCCGCGAAGCCGACACACGCACAGGAATCAGCGATGTTGCTGTTGTCGATGCGCTCGCCGTCAACGTCTGGCTGGTCCACTGGGCAATATCGTTGCGTAGATGGCTCGAAGGCAGTTCCGTTGCTTCAGGGAAACCTGTTCGCGCGCCAATGTTCGGGGGCTCGGTTGTTTTGCTAATCGCACGCGCTTTGAGCTGCTGCCATTCTG
>QHXE01000001.1 GCA_003222835.1 Acidobacteriota bacterium
GCAATAGCGATCTGTGCATCCATTGAAGGCAATTGTGTTCCCAGCGCCCATGAGGGTTCCGCCCACAATGTTGTTGTTTGCTCCGCCGCTGATCTCTACACCGTTAGAATCATTGCCAACCGCACCGACTCCATTGACATCGGTGCCGATGAAATTGCCCTGCACGACATTGTTCGTGGCGTTGGCGCCGCTGATAAGAACACCGCTGTCATTTCCCGAAATGATATTTCGCGCAGCCGCAGTCGTCCCGCCGATGATGTTGCTAGCGGAGCCTATGATGCTTACGCCTGTCTGACCTTCATCTCCATATACGGCTACTGCGGCCGTTCCGTCAGCGTTCGTGCCGATAAAGTTACCAAGTACTTGACTGCCACTTCCGCCGGAGATAAGGATGCCACTGCCGAGAGGAAACTGTTCTGGCCTTGGTCTGTCGGGAAGAATGACGCCGTTGCCTGAAATTACATTACGTGATCCTGGTTCGGTGCCGCCTACCGTGACGGATCCTGCCGAGATTCTTACGCCGTTAACGTGGTTGCCGTGGGTGGAGATACCATCGGCATCGAGGCCAATGAAGTTGCCGGCGATCGAAGTTGCACCGCCGCCGGATACCGACACGCCCGAGTCGAGATTGCCCGTAATTACGTTGCGTGCGCCCGTCGCCGTCCCGCCGATCGTAGTGCTCTGGGCGCCCGTCAGTACCTCGATGCCGTTGGAATTCCCAATTAGGTTGTCGCAGCCAATTGCACCGCAAGCATACTTAACGGTTCCAGTAGCATCCGTGCCAATGAAATTTCCCTGAACGAAATTGTTTGTCGCGCCGGCGTCTAGAATTCTGACTCCCGCCTCGGCATTTCCCGAGATTAGATTTCGCGCGCCAATGGTTGTTCCGCCGATTATGTTATTGCCAGCGCCGCGGATCACTACTCCGGACGCGTTGCTGACTTTAATGGTGCCGGCAGAGTTGATGCCGATGAAATTGCCTTGAATTGTTGCGTTGCCAACAAAAACATCGATGCCGTTGCCCTTGTTTCCCGAGATCACATTTCCAGCGCCACTGGTGGTGCCGCCGACCGTTATGCCGCTAGCGTTGATGCGAATGCCACCCGCGCCGTTCGCACTGGCGGCAGTGCCCGTTGCATTTGTGCCAATGTAGCAACCCTGGACCGAACTGTTGCCGATTGAATCGAAATTAATCCCGTAGCCGGAGAAGCGATTTATGATCAGGCCTTTGATGAATGCGTTTGGGGCGTTGACACTCAATCCGTTTACTCCCGCGCCAGCGCTTCCCCCATTGAGCTCTATTAGCGGCACGCCCGCGAAGCCTGTTTGAGAAGTCCCATCAATGGTGACAGCCTTCGTAATGCTAAATCCGTTGGTTGCGTTAATTGTATGAACGCCTGAGCCTGGAATATTGAAGCTAATCGTGTCGCCGGCATTCGCAGCATTGATCGCTTCGCGCAGAGTGCAATCGGCTGCATTACAGACGCCGTCGTTATGATCGTCAGCGGTGTTAACAGTGAAGGTGGCGGCGAGGGCAGTAGGCTCAATTGCTTTGCGGATGCTATCCGGCAGAATATGCCACCACGCAAAACCAGCGGCGAGCAGGAGCGTAGCCCAAATCGTGGTCGTTATTCGGGAGCGATTCTGGTACATACTTACTCCTTTGGCCCAAGTCAGCACCGCCTGCGGTAGCAGGCGGTTGATCTCTCATGGCCCAAATCTTTGTCGGTATTCGGTTGACGAAATGAACGCCTTGACCATCTCGGACTTTTGAAAGTCGCCGTTGAATTGATTCAGCTTAGTCAACCAAAAGTCGTAACCTGAGTAACTACCATTATCAGGAGGATCGTTCAGGTTGCGACGCAGGTAACCGAAGTATTCCATTAGCACGAACGCGCGGTTGAATTCCTGCTGAATGAGAATCGTATTCTCGACGACGTCGCGTAACGCACGCGCGCGCGCGGCCACGTCGCTGGTATTCGTCGCTCCACCAAACTCGGCGATGGCGGCATTGCGATCGGCGTCCGACGGCGTAACTCTGGCCTTCGCGAACAATTGATCTACAAACTGCATAGGCGCGATTGCCGTTGAATACGAACTTAAAAACCGCGTGCGTTGCACAAAATCCAAAGTATAAGCCCGCCTATTATTCTCAAGCACCGTTTCCCAGCCGCTCTGGCCTACAATTACGCCGTCTCCAATTTCTTGAGTGTCAAACAGAAACTCATTCAAACGCACTGAGGGCACCTGTATTAGATGGAACGGCGGCCCGCCAAGGTCGGAAAAGACACTGTTGTCGCCAAAAGCCGTTTTATAAATGCGCTCGACAAAATAGCCAGTTTGCTGGAATTCGATGGACAGGGAAAAGGCGGCCGAGACATTCATCCGCCGCAGCGCAAAGCACGCTTGATCAACACCGCAGGAAGTAATCTGATTAGTCCAAAAGTCGAAGCCGCTTTGGTCCGGCTCACGATTCAGGAAATCCAGGTAGTGCGCGCGCACAAAGACCGCCGGTACGTCTATGAGGTTCGGTCCATTCGCAAGATCGTTGTCCGCGATCGTTACGGTCGCCACTGATGGCGCGCCCAGCGTCGCGCCAGCCGAATTCGTCAGACTGACGGTGAAAGTCTCTGGGCCTTCCGCGTATGAATCATCACCTACCAAAATTGACACTGTTTTGGAAGTTTCGCCGGGCGCGAACTTCACAAGCGCCAGCCTCGTTTCATAATCGCAAACTGAGGAGGCAAAACCGAACCCACGATCACAACCGAAATTTAAGCCGCCATTGCTGGTCGCGAGGCTGACACTGGCTGAATCGCTGGTATCGGTGGTGCGCGTGATGGTTACGTCGACATGACCACCTTCTGCCACGGTGTAGGCCGCAGCACTTAGTTGAATTGTGCGGAAGAGGCCTACAACCGTAGTGCAGGCCGAGAACTCCGACGTGTTGTAGGCCGGATCTGTAGCCGTCGCCGTGATGACTGGCCCGGTTATCGCTCCATTCGGAGCAGTGAATATGAAACTCGCATTGCAAGAGGCATCGGTGGTTATGTTCGTGAAGCCCAGATAGGTTTGGCCTTCGCCACTGGCGGAAGAGTCGCAAGCGGAATTAACAAAAAACTCAATTCTGATTGGGGTGTTCGGCGAGCTGTTCAATCTGCCCTGAATTGTCGTCGTCGTGGAATCTGAGGTCGCGGAGACGATCACCGGAGAGTTTTGCAGCGTGTTCGAGCCAGAGTCTCGGTCACATTCATCATTTGGCGTGACTCCCAAAGGAAAGAGATCCACTCCCAAGCGGCCGTTTGAGAAAATGGAATTGCCAAGAATGGCATTGCCAAATCCGCTCACCGGCAAGGCGTTGGCAGCAACCAAGACGCCTTCTTCACCGTTGAATGCAATTGTATTCCCGGAGCCTGGCGTAGTTCCGCCGATGACATTCCGGCTGGCATCATTGAAAAGACCAAGAGCATATCGAGTATTTGAAAGAGCTTGGGCGCCGCTCAGATCAGTACCAATGTAATTACCTTCGATTACATTGTTGGTTGCGCGGGTGCCGATAAACATGCCAACAAAATTGCCCGAAATGACATTCCGCGCAGCGGGCGTCGTTCCGCCGATGATGATGTTATAAGCGGTCCCCTCGATCACTACACCTGTGGACTGATATCCGCCTCCATGCATCCCGTCCGCACTCGGTCCGATAAAGTTACCAATGACTTCGGTGCCGCTGCCGCCAGAAATCCAGACGCCGCCCTCTCCGTAAAAGAATTCTGGCCTCGGCTTCTCGATTTCTGAAACACCATTCCCAGAGATAATGTTACGCGAGCCGGGCTCAGTGCCTCCGATCTTTGCCGACCCGGAACTAATCCCTATTCCGACAACATTGGGAATGCTGTCTGTTGCGGCGGCATTCTGGCCAATCAGATTACCGAGTATCGAGATTGCGCTGCCGCCAAGCACGACCACTCCCGCGCTGTAATTTCCTGAAATCACATTGCCCGCGCCAATGGACGTGCCGCCGATCGTCGCGTACTCAGCAGTGATTTGCACGCCGTCTACATTGCCGATCGCGTTGCTTCCCGTAACATCCGTCCCGATAAAATTTCCCTGCACTACGTTATTGGTCGCGCCCACGTTTAGGATTTCAACACCGACACTCGTATTTCCAGAAATGATGTTCCGCACGGCGGCGGTTGTTCCGCCGATCATGTTATTAGCAGCACCGCTGATCACTACGCCGGACGCGTTGCTGACTTTAGTGGTGCCGGCAGAGTTGGTGCCGATGAAATTACCTTGGATTGTCGCGTTGCCAACAAAGACGTCGATGCCATTGCCTTTGTTTCCCGAGATTAGATTTCCAGCGCCGCTGGTGATACCGCCGATAGTTATGTTGGGAGCGTTGATGCGAATGCCACCCGCGCCGTTCGCACTGGCAGCAGTGCCGGTGGCGTTGGTGCCAAGGTAGCAACTCTGGACAGAGTCGTTGCCAAGCGAATCGAAGCTGATCGCGTAGGCGGGGAAACGATTTATGATGAAACCCCTGATAATCACGTTCGGGGCGCTAACAGCGAATCCGTTTACCCCGGCGCCAACGCCTGCTCCATTTATCTCTATTAGCGGTGCCCCGGCGTAGCCTGGCTGAGTAGAGCCATCGATGGTGACAGCTTTCGTAATGCTGAATCCGTTGGTTGCGTTAATTGTGTGAACGCCTGCGCCCGGGATATTAAAGCTAATCGTATCGCCCGCATTGGCAGCATTGATCGCTTCGCGCAAAGTGCAATCGGCTGCATTACAGACGCCGTCGTTATGATCGTCGGCGGTGTTAACGGTGAAAGTTGCGGCGTGCGCGGTCGGCAGGACTTGGTTCCGCAGACTTTCTGGCAGGATACGCCACAAACCGAAAGAGGCGGCCAGCGCGAGCGTCGCCCAAATTGTGGTCGTTCGGGAGCGATGTTTGTACATCTTTCTAGTCCGTTCGGCCCAAGGTCAGAACCCCCCTGCGGCAGCGGGCGGTTTGATCTCTCATGGCCCGAATCTCTGCCGATACTCCGCCGAGGAAATGAACGCCTTGACCATCTCGGCTTTCTGATAGTCGCCGTTGAATTGAAATAGCTTTTGCTGCCAGAAGTAATAGCCCGCGTAATTAGAATCAGGATAATCGTCTGGATGGCGGCGCAGATATCCAAAGTACTGCATGAGCAACAACGCCCGATTGAATTCCCGCTGAACCAGAAGTGGATTCTCGGCCACGTCGCGCAGCGCCCGAGCGCGCGCGGCTATGTCGCTCGTGTCTTTCGCACCGCCAAATTCAGCCATGACGGCATCGCCACCTATGGTTGAGGGGACAATATATGGCAAAGCATACACGAACAGCCATTTCTCAAACTCCTGGGGCGTCATTGTGGTTGGATAAAGACTTGAGAACCGCGGGCGCTGCACAAAGTCCAGCATGTATGCGCGCTTGTTGTTCTCCAGTACCGTCTCCCAGCCTTCCTGTCCTACTACTACGCCGGCTCCCACTTGATTAAGATCGACCAGAAACTCGTTCATGCGCTCGACGGGCGTTGATACTCCAACCTCACCCGACGGCGTCTGGAAATAGTGGGAACTCGATCCCAAAACCGTATAAGCTCGCTCTACAAAGTAACCGATCTGCTGAAATTCAACGGACAGAAAGAACGCAGATGAAACGCTGACCCTTCGCTGTTCAAGACACGTCTGATCGGAACCGCACGCCAGAATCTGATTAGTCCAGAATTCCAACCCCGCCGCGTCGGGTTCGCGATTAAGAAAATCCAAATATTGCATGCGGACAAAGAACGCCGGGTCGTTTATGGGGTTAGGCCCATTGCCGAGATCGTTGTCGATGATCGTAACGGTCGCCTCGGCCGGCGCGCCGATCGTAGAGCCAACTGCATTAGTGAGCTTGACAGTGAAACTCTCCTGGCCTTCCGCATATGAATCATCAATGATGAATATAGGGATGGTTTTGGCAGTCTCGCCTGGCGCAAACTTCACAGTCGCGAATCTGCCTTCGTAATCGCAGCGCGAGGAGGCCACCCCGTTCATGACATCGCAATTTTGCTTGCCGGCTGCATCGATGGTGGCGAAGCTAACGCTCGCTGCCGTGCTGGTATTACCGCTGCGTGCGATGGTTATGTCGACATGTTTGTCGCCTTCCGCAACCGTGTACGATGCCGCGCTGAGTTGAGTGGTCGAAACTGTGCCAGTGGGAGTCACACAAGCCGAAAGCTCGGAGGTGTTTCCGTTTGAATCAGTTGCCGTCGCGGTAATTAGTGGCCCTGTAATCGCGGCGTTCGGCGCCGAGAAACTGAAACTGGCGTTGCACGAGGCGTCAGTCGTTGCATTCGTGAAGCCGAGGAAAGTCTGGCCCTCGCCGTTGCTTGAAGGATCGCAAGCCGCGTTTGCGAAAAACTCAATTCTGAATTGGGTGCTCG
>QHXE01000002.1 GCA_003222835.1 Acidobacteriota bacterium
CTTGATGGCGCCGGCGATAAGCTGGGCGGCGTGCTCGTTCGCTTCTTCATTGTCGCGCTTCAGGATCACCAGCATGCGGAGGCCTCTCAAGAACCGGAAATTTGGTGAACCGGGAACGTCCAGGGCCGAAAGAAATGCACGACCTCGGACTCGCTTCACGATTTGCAGACTCAACGGAAGCGGCGAATCACCAAATTGTGCCGGTCGGAGCGGTAGAAACCCAGCACGTACATGATGGCTTTACCCTTCGTAGAGTAAATGACCTGGCGAATGCGCAGGAGCGGTTCGCGACGCGGAATGGCGAGGAGCTCGGCGATGTGCGTGTCGGCAGCAGTGGCGTCCACTTCTTCATCAGCGTAACCAAGCTCGATTCGGTAATCGCGCTCGAGGATGCCAAACAGCGATTCGCGGGCGAGTGGGGCGTCGAGCAGGCCGGGAAATTCGGCGGCGTTGAGGTAGCAGGTTTCGAGCGCGAACGGCTCGCCTGAGGAGAAGCGGAGGCGTTCGAGTTTGAGCATGCTGCTGTTGGGCGGAAGAGCAAGGCGCGCGGCAGGCTCATTTTCGTTGTCGACGATCTTGGCGAAGAGCACTTTCGCGCTGGCCGTGAGTGTGCGAGCGGCCATCTGCTCGGTGTAGCTCATGAGCTTGTTGAAATGAATTTTTGGCGGTGCGACAAAGGTGCCGATGCCGCGGCGGCGTTCGACAAAGCCTTCACGTTCGAGGGAAGCGAGGGCGTGGCGCGCGGTCATGAGGCTGACGTGATGGGTCTTGGCGAGCTCGCGCTCGGAGGGGACTGGGTCGCCGGCCTGAAGCTGGCCGGAATCGATGCGCTTGCGAATGACGCTTTGAATGCGCTGATACGCAGGCAGCGCGTTTGGAGGGCGAGAGGGGAAGCGCTCGACGGCAGCCAGAGTCTTCTTGTTCGAAGCCATCAGTTGCACCTTTTCCAAGCACTTTAGGCGCAGGAATGTTTCAGCCGAAACAAACCGCGAAGAATCCAGGGCTTCAAGCGTCCTGCGAACCGTTTAGTGCTATAGTGCGAGCCGCGCGCCGCTATAGGGCGGGTCTAGTACCGGCTAAGCTGACCTCGCGCGAGTCACTAATGATTCTTTATAAGACATTATTTTTCCGCTTGACAAGTGAAAAATCGTGCTATATAGCTATGCGGCAGATGGAACTATAGCAGGGGTGCCCGTTACCAGTCGAGGAAAGGAGCGAGGGGAGAGGCAAGTTGGACAACCGACGGCCTCGAACTGGAGGAACAAACTTATGAGAAAGATGCTTTATTGTGGATGGGGAATGGCCATTTGCGCGCTGGTGGCGCTGTTCGTCGGCGCGAACGTTGCCTGGGGCCAGGATGTAACGGCAGCGATTACGGGAACGGTTACGGATGAGAGCGGGGCGGCCATCGTCGGGGCAACCGTAACCGCAAAATCTGTGGAACGGGGAGTCACTTTTGCTGGCGCTACGAATGAAGCCGGTATCTATCGTATAGCGCAGCTTCCTGTGGGAAACTACGACTTGAAAGTGGAAAAACAGGGCTTCCAGAGTTCCCTGTATCCCGCGCTAGTACTGGTTCTAAACCAAGTCGCACGTATCGACGTTCAACTGAAGGTAGGCCAGGTGACCCAGACGGTCGAAGTGACCGGGGCCGCGCCAGTGCTCAAGACCGAAGCGACCCAAGTCGACACGATCGTCAACGCGGCCACGAACGACAACTTGCCCCTCGCTTCGCGCAACTACGTCCAGTTAACCCTGCTTGCGCCCGGAGCGGTGTCGACCGATCCGGCCAGCTTCACCAGCGGCAACAATACTGATTTTTATAGCGGCCGGCCGCTGATCAACGGCAACCGCGAGCAAGCCAACAATTTCTTGCTCGACGGCATGGATAACAACCAGGTATCGGACAACCTCTTGGGTTACACGCCGGCGCCAGACGCTATCGAAGAGTTCAACCTGATCACGAATAATGCTTCGGCCGAGTTTGGCAACTTTGAGGGCGGCATCGTCAGCGCAACGATCAAGTCGGGGACAAACAGCTTTCACGGAGATGTATGGGAGTTTTTCCGTAACGATGTGTTGAACGCGAAAAGCTGGTCTAACAATTTCAACAATCTTCCTAAGGACAAAATTCGCTGGAATATGTTTGGCGGCACCTTGGGCGGCCCGATCTTCAAAAACAAGCTCTTTTTCTTTGCCGACTATCAAGGACAGCGCTTCGATATTCCGACCTCATCGAGCACCATTACGGTCTTCACGACTAATGAGCGCAAGGGCGATTTTGGCGCGCTGTGCGCAGCCGGATTTGACGCGACTGGAAAATGTAAGGCAAGCGGCAACGGGAACGTTCAACTCTATAACCCCTGCGCATCCCTTAGCGGACCGTGCACTCCTTCCTCAACTCCGGCTGCGACTCGGCAGATATTTCCGTTCAACCAAATTCCGGCAGCGATGATCAGCCCTGTCGCGAGCAACCTGTTCTCCTCCTCGCTGTATCCGGCAGTGATCCCTGGTTCCGGCGTGCAACAAAACGCCCTTAATACCATCGGTAACGCCAAAAATGTGGACCAAGGCGATCTCAGGATCGATTACAAAGCCACGAGCAAGGACAGCATTTCGGGTCGCTTTAGCAGGGCCTACCAAAACAATCCATCGACGAACTCGGTCGCGCTGTTGGGTAACGGCTATGGAGCGACGCCGATTTACAACACCGTAGGCGATTGGACCCGAACCATTAGCAACACTCTTGTGAATGATTTCCGTATGGGCTGGAACCACGTTACGTTCGGCAGCGGTACTAACTGGGCTTCCGGCGTGGGGCAGTTCGGCAATACGATAGGCATTGGCAACGGCAACCCGTCGGGCCTCGATGGACTGCTAAGCCTCAACTTTTCCAACTCAGCCCTGTCGAACCTGGGGACCCAGGAGAGCACGACGAGCTTTGATGATAAAGTCTGGCAGTTCGAAGATGCGGTCAGCTGGACGCGCGGCCGGCACACGCTGAAATTTGGCGGCCAATACTGGCGTAATGTCATCAAGACTTTCTATGCAGGCAACAATGGCGAACTTGGCCTGATGGACTTTGACGGCAGGTTCACCAATGCCTCGGCAACCGTTCCGGTGACCAACACAGGCGATGGCGGAGCGGACTTCGTTCTTGGACTGCCCTTTCAAATTGGTCGCGGCGTAAGCACCGGAAAGACCTGGGAGCAGACGAGCAATGTTATCGGCATCTATGCGCAAGACACATGGAAACTCACAGACCGCCTTACCTTGAACCTTGGTTTGCGCTACGACGCGCACACTCCCTGGGTCGAGACCAACAACCAGCAAGCTAACT
The DNA here is from genome assembly GCA_003222835.1 of Acidobacteriota bacterium. Next base: position 3,341 of record QHXE01000002.1, read on the forward strand.
ACAATTTCACCACCGGTAATATTGACCTAGCCGGGCAGAACGGAGCCAGCAAGGCCCTCTACAGAGGATTCTATGGCGGCAGGGACTTCCAGCCCCGCATGGGCTTCGCGTGGACTCCCGAGATGCTGGGGAATCGCACGGTCATCCGCGGAGCATTTACCATTTCCTCGTATCTCGAAGGTACAGGCACGAACCTGCGTTTGACCTTAAACGCGCCCTTTACTCCAGCCGAAGTCAATGCCATCTACAACAGCACTGCACTGCCGGGGACGAGCACCTCAGACGGTATCCCGGGAACAGCCAGCGCGGTGTCCTGCGCACCTCCGGCCTATGCGTGCTACGCAGGTGCCTTCCTCCGCGTTTGGGATCCCAACGTGCAGCCAGCGATTGCCGACGAGTGGAACTTGACCGTTCAACACCAATTCTGGGGCGATACGACCTTCCAGATTGGATATGTGGGACAGAGGGGATGGCATTTAATGGTGCCATTCGACTACGCGCAGAGAGTACTGCTCCCGAATTCAGCATGCGGGACTCCGCCGTGTACGGGTCCGAGCCCGTTCTTTGCCAAGAACCCGACGCTTTACAGTGTCCTGGGCCACCCTTCGGCCACCCCTCCAGCAGCTGACGCTACGGTCTCAGGCACCCAGTCCAACGGCACAATGGGCTACAACTCGCTGCAAGCTGTGCTCCAGAAGCAGATGACTCACGGGTTGCAGTATCAGATGTCCTACACCTTCTCCAAGTGCATGTCTAACAGCACCGGTTACTATGGGGCGTGGAATAACGCGCTTAGCGCCTCAGCATACTGGCAGAACGTTTACGACGCCAAATCGGAATGGGCGCCTTGCTACTACGATGCCACCCATGTCCTCACGGCTTATGCCGTGTATGAGTTGCCAGTTGGCCGGGGCAAACTCCTGGCAAAAGACGCTAACAAAGCTGTGAACGCGATGGTCGGCGGTTGGGAAGTTAGCCCCATTCTTACTTTCCGCACCGGTTGGCCTATGCCGGTCTATTCTGCGCAAGATGAATCCGGGACGTTCGGTCGGGGTGCCCGCGCCAACTGCAATTCGCTTCCCAGCATTATAAATGCACCAATCGGCGGCGGAGTGGGCGGGATCCAGTGGTTCACCAATAACGGCAACTTTACCAACCCGGCCGCCGGTACATTTGGCAATTGCGCTCCGCAACTCGGCGGACTGCGAGGGCCGCATTACACCGACCTGGACTTGAGCCTCCATAAAGACTTCCAGATGACAGAACGCTTCAGGCTGCAGTTCCGCAGCGACTTCATCAACGCCTTTAACCACGTGCAGTTCAACGCACCTAACATGGGTCTGGGTTCTACGATGGGACAAATCACCAGCGCCCAGCCTCCCAGAAACATCCAGCTCGCTCTGAAGCTCTACTATTGAGTACAGACCACGTATAATGAGGCAGGCGAACACTTTCGCCTGCCTCATTTTTATGTCAGGGTTCATGAACAGATTTCTGGCACTTACTTTGACGCTCGGGATCCTGGCGGGATCCGCTGCGGCGCAGTCAGGCACAAGGGCCGCTGCCACAGATGCCTCCTCTGCTACGCAAAGGGGGATCAGGCTGGTTGATGAGGGCCGCTGCCAGGAAGCCTTGCCGGTCTTGAAGAAGGCCACCCCGTTAACGTCGGATAAGCAATTGAAAATCAACGCGGGACTAGCGATGGTCCGCTGCGGGCTTCAGTCGAATCAGACGGAAGCCGCCGTCAGCGCCTTGCTGTGGCTCAACCGTGAATTTCCTACTGATCCGGACGTTTTATACGTCACTACGCATGCATTCTCCGACCTTTCCACGCGTGCGGCCTTACAGCTGGCAACCACTGCACCGCTTTCCACGCAGGCGAGAGAGCTAAACGCTGAGTCTTTGGAGTCGCAGGGAAAATGGGACGAAGCCGCGGCCCAATACAACCTCATCCTCAAACAGCAGCCGGGCTTGCAGGGCATCCATTACCGGCTGGGCCGCATTATTCTATCCAAGCCGCCAGCGCCCACAACGGCGGACGACGCGCGAAGCGAGTTTCAGGCAGAGCTGAAAATCAATCCGCACAACGCAGGAGCCGAGTACGTGTTAGGTGAGCTTTCTCGCCAAGCCCAACAGTGGGATGATGCCATCGAGCATTTCTCGCGAGCTTCGAGCCTAGACGCAAGCTTCGCAGACGCTTTTCTTGGCCTTGGTTTTGCTCTTAATTCCGTGACCCGGTACGCAGAAGCCATCCCACCGTTGCAAACGGGCGTAAAACTGCAACCGGAAAACCCCACCGGGCATTACCAACTGGCGATCGCTTACAACGGCGTCGGTCGCAAGGAAGACGCCAAGCGGGAAGTAAGGCTGCAGAAAGAAGCTGAGGAGAAGATCGAGCAAGCCAGGCAGAAAGCCTCGGAAGTTCCGCAATAGCCTGGTCGCAAACCGGGCGACCTGGACATCTTTAGCCCGGTTTTTCGCATTGGTTTGCTCCTCACAAGCAACCACGAGCGAGATTCACAACCTTGAATGGGCCTGAAGATCGGCAGCTTCCGAATGAATTCTCGCGCAGAGCGTTGCTGCAAGCGCTGACCGGCGCTGTTGCCACCTGCGGAATCCCACGACTTGGGCTCCCTGCCGACGAGCAAGGCCCCTTTTTCTCAGAGATCCCACCATCGATAAGCAGAATTACGTGGACGCATGTGAATGGCCGCTCGGCAGACATGTATCTGCCGGAGACCACCGGTGCGGGCTGCGGCTTTCTTGATTACGACAACGACGGCTGGATGGACATTTATTTGGTCAACAGCGGGCCGTGCGATTTCTACGCTCCGCCGTCGCGGCTGCGCAATGCGCTGTACCACAATAATCGAGATGGCACGTTTACAGATGTCGGGGAGAAAGCAGGCGTTACCGGGAACGGGTATGGGCAGGGCATTGCTGTTGGTGATTATGACGACGATGGTTTCCCCGACATCTACTTGACACAATATGGTCGCAGCATCCTTTACCGCAACAATGGAGACGGCACGTTCAGTGATGTCACGGAAAGGGCCGGCATCGCGGCACCCGGCTGGGCGACTAGCGCGGTGTGGTTCGACTACGACAACGACGGACAGCTTGATCTGTTCGTCTGCCGCTTTGTCGATTTCAGCAAGTCGAAAAACAAATGGTGTGGTAATCGCCTAACCAACGAACGGTCGTATTGTATTCCCCGTGTTTATGAGCCTATGCCGTGCTGGTTGTTCCACAACAATGGC
>QHXE01000003.1 GCA_003222835.1 Acidobacteriota bacterium
AACAAACTGGCGATGGCCGCCTGGCAGGGCATGAAGGACAGCTACGCCGCCAACGAGGAAGTGGCCGCGGTGCGTGCCCAGCTGGCCGCGATCGCGCGCGGCTCGCTGCCGCCCGATGTCGCGACGGCCGCGACCGCTCTCAATGCGAAGCTAGCGACGATCGGCGGTGCCAGGGGGCCCGGTGGACGCGGCGGCGGTGGTGGATTTGGCGGCGGACCGGGCGCGGCCCGAGCGCCCGGTAGTGTGATCCCGTTCTCGTCGATCAACGCGCTCTTTAACACGGTCCTCGCGCCGCTCGCGCAGAACGGCATCGACATGCCTCCCACCAAGGCGGAGGTCGACACGTGGGAATCCGGTTGCAAGGGATTCACCGCGACGGCGAACGCGTGGAAGACGATGCTCAGCGTGGACCTGGTCGGATTCAACAGCCTGCTAACGAAAAACAACCTGACGCCGCTGAAGATCGCGCCGACCGCGCTGGCGGTGCCGGCGTTGTGCACGTTCGCGTGGCCCACGGCGACGGCCAGCGGGGGCAAATAGACCGAAGACCGTGCAGTGGCCGCAAGACGTCATCTCTAACGAGGCTTAGAGAATCCAAACCGTGAGTTTTATCGCGGCGATAAACGTGTAGCTCATTACAGAAAACAGGCGAACTTTCACCTTCCGGCCGTTATACGGCGCCGAAATTCAATGTACCCACAATTCAAGTCTCGACAGATGGAGAATACCTCCCTTGTATTGGTGAGATTGTGAAGCACATCCAATCATCAGATGCGTCTCCAACGTTCTTAAAATCCGTTGACTGTAAGGTCGCGTGGGTTCGAATCCCAGCTTCGGCACCATCGATAGTCTTGGAGTTTTCACGACTTCCATAACCTTTAGCCCTTCACAACATCTCAGCCCAAAAACCGCAGATAGGGCGTTAGCTTCCAATAGGCCAATAGGAAGAAGAAATCATCGACACGGTCCTTAATCACAAGGGGGATTGGTAAACGACCGCGAGGCTTGGAAGAACTAATAGACCAGGGGGAAAGAAACAAGAGCGATTGTAGTCGGAAAACTGGTTTGAGTGTATTGGCCGCGCCTGTCGATAGGCTTCTTCGCTGCGCGCATTTTCACAGCAACCATTTGAGCAGCAATCCAAGACAGCTGACCGCCGCCAACGCCACGAAGGTCTTCCACTTAAGCAGTTGCGTCATGACGAGCATCGCGATCAGAACGAGCCATGCGACCGGCTGAGTTAGCGTGCCGCGAGCGATCTGCACGACGGCCGCCAGAATAAGTCCCACGGATGTAACCGTCAGACCCTTCGTGAAGCCCTCGATCCAACGCGAATCGCGCAAGTGTTCAAACCCGTGCAGCAGCGGGATCATGATGTAGCCCGGCAGGATGATGGCGAGTGTTGCGACGATGGCGCCGGGCATCCCGTAGAGCATATAGCCGATGCTCGCAACATAAAAGTTCGCCTGTCCCGGCGTAACGCGCGCGATCGTGAAGGCGTAGAGCAACTGATCCTGGCTGAGAACGCGAGTTCCCTCAACCAGGTGAGTCTGAAGCAGAGGGATCATGACGGGGCCGTTGCCGAAGGTCATCAGGTTGAAGAGCGCGATGAGCAGCGCGAGCTTCCAGAGACTCATTTTTCTGAGCCCTTCTTTTTAGCGCGCTCCTCTACGTCGATCCTCCGTAAAGCGAATGCGCCAAGAACACCGCCCGCCAGCAAAATGAAAGCTGGATTGAGCCGGAGGAAGAGCGCGAAAGAAAAGGCCACGCCTGCGAAAATGAGTTCACGCGACGGGCGGAAGACATCCTTGCCCAGCTTGAGCGCGGCAACGACGATGAGTGCAAGCGCCGCAGGCATGATTGTCACGGGCAACAGGTCAAAGACGCGGCTGTTTCTGAGATAGTGGTAAGCGATTGTCAGCGCGATGGTCAGGACGAAGACCGGCAGGCTGAGGGCAGCGAGCGTGATTACTGTACCCGATAGGCCGCCGAACTTGTAACCGTATGCGACCGCAAGTGCCGTCATCGTCCCGCTCGGCACGATGCGCCCGATGCCGTAGATAGTCAGGAACTCCTCCCTTGCGACTGCGCGGCGCTTGTCGACAAGTTCGTCTTCCAACACCGCGAGAATGCCGAGACCGCCGCCGAAGGCGAACCCCGCCTTGAGAAAAATCCAGAACAGCTCGCCCCTCGTTAGGCGAGTTCCCTGCTCTCTGCTTCTTTTCTCTTTGTCTTCACTTCTCTTCAAACGGTTGCCACCTTCTGCGATTGGCGCCGCACGCTCAACTGTAAGCCTTGACTGATAGAAGTGGTTGAGCAACTCTAACCCAACGGACGAGTTCGCATCCATGTCAAATCAATCAAACAGGCCGGTTAGGCAACAGCTAATGTTGGGATTGATTTACCCAGCCGTCCTGGGCACGATTCTCTACCAACTGCTCTTCACTATCGCTCATATACTAAGGGAACAGTATCCACTAAGTGCAATCATCTGGATCAAATATATGTTGGTTGTCATTTCGATTGGATTCTACGTCTGCGACTACCTCTATATCGTTTTTACTAAACGTTATTACTGGTGGTCTTTCTTATGCGATATTGTATTCCTCCTAGCCCTCTACGCCACCGTAATAGCGATAGACGTAGATAACCCCCGCAACCTGCCGCACAATAAAGTCATTCTCTTCTGCTACTTTATTTTTCTGCTGGTTTACCTGATATGGGATGGTTACGAGTCTTTCACTTTGCCACGAGGCAGAGAAAGAGATTTCTATCGTGCAGTAGTGTTTTGGGAATTGCCCTGGCTGTTGGTTATCGCTGTCTTCGAGATCATAGCTTTGGTATGGAAGAACCACCTTATGATAAGCATCCTGACAATTATTATTCTGTCGATAGTAACCATTTGGTTTGGACTTCTTGTTGGCCGAATGCGGAAATCCATTTGAGCCTTGGTTGACCTGAGCTGGAAAAGCGGCACTCATTCAATTTGCGTTCAGAGTTCAAAACCAAAAAGCGCTTTCAAGTTAACGCCAATCGGAACAACGACAATCAACCGATTTGCAATTCTAATCAGTACAGGTAGTTCATAAAAGCGGCGGTTAACTTATGAACTTCGTGATAATAACGCAATGTTCATCTGGTCGGATTCGGTGAATAGCCCAGAAGGTAACGAAATGAATGATTTCATCGAACCTTGCGCAAGCGCGGGAGAAGAGGTGTCAGGGATCGGAGTAGGACGCCGGCATCCCGATCTGAAAGACTTGATGATCAGTCGGCCAAGGAGCGTCACGCGTTATGGAAAGAAGGCAAAGAATGAAAGTAGGATTCATTGGACTGGGGAACATGGGATCGGCTATAGCCCGCAGCCTGATTAAAGCGGGGCACGATCTGACGGTTTACAACCGGACACAAAGCCGTGCCGAGCCGTTTGCGTCACTGGGCGCAAAGATTGCCGAAACACCCGCCGAAGCTGCCGTCGATGCAGAGGCGCTCATCACCATGCTGGCGGATGACGCGGCTGTGGAAGCTGTTATCTTTTCACCCGGTAATGCCATTCAGGCGCTGCCTGCCGGCGCCGTTGCTATTTCCATGAGCACCATTAGTGTGGAATTTTCGCGACGATTGGCCCGCGCCCATAGCGAAAAGCAGCAGCACTATCTGGCCGCGCCCGTCTTTGGCCGGCCTGACGCCGCTGCCGCCGGGAAGCTGTTCATTGTGGCCGCTGGACCAGCCGAACAGATCGGGCGCTGCCAACCTCTTTTCGACGTGATTGGACAAAAGACATTCCCGATCGGCGATGAAGCTCACGCGGCCAATGTGATTAAGCTGGCCGGGAATTTCCTCCTTACAGCGGTTATCGAAAGTTTGGGTGAAGCCTTTGCGTTTGGGCGCAAGTTCGGAGTTGACCCGCATGCCTTTCTGGACATTCTCACAAACTCGCTTTTCGAGGCGCCGGTCTATCGAAATTACGGCAGCATGATCGCCTCGGACAAGTTTGAGCCTGCGGGCTTCAGATTGCCGCTCGGATTCAAGGACAACCGCCTGCTGCTCGCCGCGGCTGAGGGGGCCTTGGTGCCAATGCCGATGGCGAGCGTGGTGCACGATCGGTTTGTGGCCGCGCTCGCTCAAGGGTTGGGCGAATCCGATTGGGCTGCGATCGCTCGCATCTCCTACCAGGACGCGGGTCTGCGAAGGGAGGTCGCAAAATAATCTATAGAACAATTGATGGGTGAAGTTTTGACAGGGACCAGACCTTTACAGATGAAGAAGAAGAACACAACTCGCCTGGGACGTGCGGTGCGAGCTGCCGTTGACGACGGCCTTGACCGCCCGATGATCGGGAAGGAGAAGCACAGTACCAACAACTCTCTCAGGGATGTGATCCTTGGAGGACAGGACGGCCTGGTCAACATGCTGGGCATCGCGCTGGGGGTGGTCGCAGCCGGCGGCTCAACTCACGTTCTGATCATCACCGGCCTGGCTGCGGCGATCACAGAGTCGATCTCAATGGGCGCTGTGGCCTACACCTCTTTCGGTTCGGACCGCGACTTCTATCTCGCCGAGAGAAACCGCGAGCAAACTGAGATCGAGGCGCAACCTGATGACGAGCGCGAGGAAATCAGAGAGATCTATGCGGCTAAGGGATTCAAAGGACAGCTTCTTAAAGATGTTGTTTCCACCATCACGTCCAATCGTGAAACCTGGGTGACTACGATGATGAATGAAGAATTGCATCTTCAACCGATTGCCCAGCGGAGCTTGGTCCAGAGCGCAGTGATTGTCACAGTGGCGACTCTCATCGGTCACCTGATACCAATTGTTCCATTCATGGTCGTCGCACGGACTCCGGCTATTGTTACGGCAATAGCGCTCAGCGGAGTGACGCTCTTCGCGGTCGGAGTTTATTCTGCGAGGACCCTGGTCGGAGATTGGCGTAAGAGCGGCATACAAATGGTCGCGATTGGCCTCGGGGCTGCGGCGCTCGGCTTTCTCATAGGACGCTTGTTCCACACCATGGGCGGTTGATGGGAGTGTGTGTTCTCTCCTCCGCAATCTTCGACGCGGTTTCGTGGATAGCAGGATTATTCGCCCCGTAGGAGTGAGACGTTTTTAGACCGGAACATCCCAGATACACCAGGCGCCGTTCGGAGGAGCGGAATGGATCTGAGCGATACGGTCTAGTTTGATTTCCGCTCCTCCGAACGGCGCGGGAGGGACATGGGCTCGCGAGCTATAAACATATCACTCCTCGGAGTGAAGAACCGCTTCGCGGCCTCATGCGAATGGCATTACGATTTAATGTTGACTTTGTGAACTTCGTGATAATGAGCAACACTCAATCTGTTCGGATTCGGCGAAGTCCATAGCATGGAGGCGACGAAATGATTTATCGAACACTCGGAAGCACGGGAGAAAAGGTCTCCGCAATCGGGGTGGGCGGCTGGCATCTTGGTTTGAAAAAGGTTGATGAGCAGTTGGCAATTCGCATTGTTCGTTCCGCCATCGATCGAGGCATCAACTTCCAGGACAACTGTTGGGACTACAACGATGGAGCGAGCGAGTTACGGGTGGGCAAAGCCCTGCGCGACGGGTACCGCGACCGCGCTTTTGTGATGACCAAGATCGATGGCCGGTCCAAAAAGGAGGCGGCCAGACAACTTGATGAATCTTTGCGGCGCTTAGGTGTCGACTAT
>QHXE01000004.1 GCA_003222835.1 Acidobacteriota bacterium
TCGCAATCGCGATACTAGCGAACAGCCGCAAAGAGTTGAGAGACAGACTGCACACCTATCGCCGAGAGCAGGAGGCGAAAGTCCGCAGCGCTACGCTCGACTGAAAGAGAATCGCCAGATCCATCGCGGACACCCACAGTTTCAAGCCTTGAATTGCCGCCAACTTCGGCGCAAAATCTCATCGCTAACAATTAGGGCAGTCCTTTAATTGACGGGTGCCGTTAATCACAATTCCTTCCCAGTAGCTGCTGGTTTGTTTTCATTGGCAATGATCGGCGAAACAATTTCACACTATCGCATTCTGGAAAGGCTAGGCAAAGGCGGCATGGGCGTCGTCTATCTCGCGGAAGATCTGCATCTCGGCAGGCAGGTCGCGATCAAGTTCCTGACGGCTGACGCCGACCCAAACTATCGCGCGCGATTTCTGCGGGAAGCGCGCACGGTGTCTTCACTGAGCCATCCCAACATTGCCGCGGTGTTCGACTATGGCGAGATTGACGGTCGGCCTTACATTGTGATGGAACTGGTGCGCGGGCAAACTCTCGGCAAGCTGCTTCACGACGACGGCTTAACGCTTAGTCAGGCGGTTGAGATTGCGGCGTCAATCGTCGAAGCGCTCTCCGAAGCCCATAACAACGGCATCGTCCATCGCGACATCAAGCCTTCGAATGTGGTGGTCACGCAGAAAGGGCAGGTTAAGGTGCTTGATTTCGGATTGGTCAAGCAGCTATTCGACACCTCGCCCTCGAGTCTCGACCTTGAGGCCCCGACTCTCTTTGGTACCCGGACACAAAGCCATGCGATCGTGGGCACGCCGCTTTATCTTTCGCCTGAGCAAGCCTCGGGAAAGCCGGTTGATGGCCGCAGCGATCTTTTTGCGCTCGGAGCTTTGCTGTATGAGTGCATCGCGGGCCGATCCGCGTTTTCCGGCGACAGCCTGTTCGAGATTGGATCGCAAATCCTGCATGTCGATCCACCACCGCCATCGGAGATTAATCGAGCCGTTCCCACGGAACTCGATCGCATTACGATGAAAGCGCTGGCAAAACGGCCTGACGCGCGTTACCAATCGGCTGAGGAGATGTTGAAGGACCTGCGCGCGGTGTCGGCGACTTTGAGCACCAACGGTCAGCGCACGCAAATGGTCTCAGGGCGAGAGACACCATCTGCTCGCCGTTTGCCGACAGGCGCACTGAATACGTTGTCTCAAACTCTGAATCGGCCCCGTCTGTCGCTGACCACCTTTGCCGTTGCGATCGTCGTGACCGGACTCGCCATCTGGGCTGCGATCCATTGGTGGCCGGCTTCACTTCACCAGCCGCCCGCGGCCGCGATGGATTGGTACAACCGAGGAACAGATGCGCTAAGGAATGGCGCTTATTACGGCGCGACGAAATCGTTGGAACAGGCAATCGCCGTCGACGATAAGTTTGTCTTGGCCCACGCGCGCTTGGCCGAAGCGCTGGCCGAGTTGGATTACGGCGACCAGGCCAAAGACGAGTTATTGCGGGTCGCGTCGCTGGTGCCCGACCGGTCTCTCTTGCCGCTTACTGACGGCCTCTACTTGGAAGCGATTAATTCGGTTGTGGCCAGAGACTTTCCAAATGCAATCAAGGCTTATACGGAGATTGCGCGCCGGTCGTCCAGTGAGCCGCAAGTGTATGTCGATCTTGGTCGCGCTTTCGAAAAGAACAATGAACCTGATAAGGCGATCGAGAACTATCTCAGGGCCACCGCGCTCGACAGTCAATACGCTACTGCATATCTTCGCGCCGGCATCCTCTATAGCCGCAAACGAGATGCTACCAAAGCCACCGCCGCGCTCGATCAAGCCGAAACACTTTATACCGCCCTTAACAACATCGAGGGCGCAAATGAAGTCGGGCGCCAACGCGGCATTCTTTTCCGAGAGATCGGAAAGTATGATGATGCACGCGCGCAATTTCAGCGAGCGCTGGATCAGGCGAGAACCATCGGGAATGACCCGCAAGAGGTTTCGGCCCTGATTCAGTTGAGCTTTCTGAATTACCGTGAGGGCGCGACAGCTAAGGCGCAGGACTACGCAAAGCAAGCCCTGGATCTGGCGGAGCAGAAGCACCTGGAGAACCTTGCCACGGCGGGCCTGATTGAACTTGGCAACGCATCAGATGGCCGCGGCGATTTAGGTGAGGCGGAAAAATATTTCAAGCTGGCGATCGACTCCGCCCGAGCCAACAAGGCACGCCTCTCAGAGGCCAGGGCTACTCTGAATCTTGGCTTGGTGTATGTTAGGCAACTGCGGACCGACGAAGGTCTCGCACTGGCCCAACAAGCACTTAGTTTCTTTCAACAGGGTAACTACCGCACAGATATCTCGGCTTGCCTGACAACAATCGGCCGGGCCAACCGCCGCAAGGGTGACTATCAGGCGGCGCATAAGGCCTTCCAGCAAAAGCTGCAACTGGCCCAGGATGCGAACGAGGAGCCACAAATTGCGCTTTCGTATGGTGAAATCGGTGCTGTGCTGTTCGAAGAAGAACGATACCCCGAGGCTCTCGAGCAATACGACAAGGCATATGCGATCAACAAATCGATCGGGAACCGGATCAATCTGGCATTCAATCAGGCCAACCGCGGCGATATCTTGTGGAGACTTGGACGATATGACGAAGCGAGCCAGGCATTGAACGAGGCGCTGGCGATTGCCAAAGAAAGCGGCTATAAAGATCTACCGATCGAGATTCAGCGCTGCAACGCTGAGATCGCTTTGAGCGAGCGTCATCTGGCTGAAGCTATCTCGAAATCGGAAGGGGCCCTCAAACTAGCGGGTGAGCAGTAGAAAAATGTTACAATCGAAGCCAAGTACACACTAGGACTGGCGAAGGCTTTCAGTCGCTCAGGCCGCGAAGGGAAAACCCTCTCCGAAGATGCTGTAAAGCTGGCTACGGACGCGGGGGACGCGGCATTGCTTTCCAGAGCGATGCTCGCGCTCGCAGAAAGCTTGCTCGAGAGCGGCGATGCACGCGCCGCTTTGGAACAAGCCACTCAGGTAGGGCAGCGTTTGGCCCAAGCCGGCCAACAAGAATCGGAATGGCGGGCCTGGCTAATTGCCTCACGCGCGAGCCAACGGTTAAGCGACGGCGCGAGGGCGCAACAAGAGTTGGCCCAGGCCAAAGAGATTTTTTCCAAGCTCCAGCAAAAATGGGGGGCAGATCCTTTCAACCGGTACCTAACGAGACCTGATATTCAGATTTACTACAAACAGCTCGGCTGAGATTTTTCGGCCGGCTTGTGAAACCACCAACCCCAAGGAGAATCATCATGACCAACGACCAAATAGACGATTCGGAAAATGCCCCCATCGATCCCGGCGGTCAAGGTACGGGCGGCGGCTCAATTTCTGCTTCAGCCGATGACGTCAAGGCATATGCCGCGACAGCCGACAGCATCGATGCCAGCGGGCAAGGAACCGGCGGCGGCTCAATTTCTGCTTCAACCGATGATGTCAAGGCATATGCCGCGGCAGCCGACAGCATCGATGCAAGCGGGCAAGGAACCGGCGGCGGCAATATCGTGGCGGATGCCGCCATCGATCCACCTGGGCAAGGTACTGGCGGCGGACAGTAGGACCATTCACCTAAACGGCACGCTGGACGACCGCGCGCTATTAACCCGCCGGAAATAACCGGCGGCGTACAAAACTCTGCTGTCGTGGCGGTCCGTATAAGAAGATTCGCGAATACACGCCAACAGTGTTGCGTAGCCGAGGCTTACGCCGCACTTAGATGAATCTTGTTTCAGGATAGAAAGCGCGCGGAAGAACACGAGTCTTGCAGTGTGCCAAGAATTTGTCTCCCTCTCCCCTTGGGAGAGGGCCTCGGTGAGGGCCTGGCGACGAAACCAAAAATGCTTCTTTCTCCTTTTCTATCTGAGCGGACGGAAAGGAATGAAGCAGAGTTTTCTTTTCTTGTTACTCGACTATGCCCTTACCCCAACCCCTCGCAAAGGGAGAGGGCGATTACCGGTTATGCGTGCGTCTTATGAAGCATCGCGAGCCAGCAACGCGGCTCCGATTGCCACTCCGTCCGCGCCCAACTCAGCCGCGACAATCTTGGTCGACTCAAAGCACGGTTGAAACGAACGCTTGCCGGCTTCGTCAACGATCGGTTTCAGTATCAGGTCCCCAGCTTCCATTACTGGGCCGCCCAGAACAATCCGCTCAAGGCTGAGCAGATTGATCACGCTCGCGACCGCCGTGCCGATGTAACGACCGGTGCGTTCGATCATCATGATCGAAAAGTCATCGCCGTTCGTTGCTTCCGTCGCCAAATCGGCGACCGAAAAACTTTCTTGCGCGCCGAGCCGTGAGAGCGAAGAGGTCGAGTCCCGATCAAGTCGCTCGCGGGCGCGTCGTACAATATTAGGCGCCGAGGCCACCGTCTCGAGACATCCCGTGTTGCCGCACTCGCATTGGAAGCCTTCGGTGTCAATAGTGATATGGCCCACTTCGCCGGCGCATCCGGAAGCTCCGATCCAAAGCTTGCCGTCGATTATGATTGCTCCGCCAACAGCCTTGCCAATGCCGATATAAAATAGGTCGCGCGCGCCCCGCCCAGCGCCGGCCTGGTATTCACCGTAAGCCGCGGCATTGGCGTCGTTCTCAAGCTCAAACCGCAAGCCCGTGGCTTTCATCAACTCTGAATGAATGTCGTCTCGCACTATCGACGGCAGCCCGGTCGAAATCAATACTCGATCCGTTTCGCGGTTAACCAGGCCGGGAATGCCGACACCGACCGACTTAATCGGTCCAGTCTCGCGGAAGCCGGTCACCAAATTGGTGATTTCCGAAATGAGGTTCTCTGCCTTGTGCTCGCGGTCGCGCCTGGCTTTGACTTCGCCGACCTCGGAAATCATGACGGCGTGCATCGTTTTTGCGGCGATGTCGATCCCGATAAAATTATTTTCAGACTGATTCGGCATAGGGGAAGCCTCGCATGATCTTCAGCAGTTTTGCGGGCAGGAATTTCGTCGCCATCTTATTAGAGGGCCGAGGGGCTGTCAAACTGCGGGTTCTGCGTGTAGAATGCCTCGGAAATCAAGCATGCCCGAGACAACTTCAGAAAAAACGTCATGGCCGCAGCTTCGGCGGATCCTGCTGCCGACAGATTTCAGCGGGTGCGCAAGTTATGCCATGCCCTATGCGGCGGCGATCGCGCGCGCGACGAAAGCCAAAATCATTTGCGTGCACGTGGTCGAGCCGGTCGTACCCACCGTGGGCTACACGGGCCTAGCCGAACCGTTGCCCATTGCCGACGTTAGCGAGCAACTCGAAGATTCGGCCGAGCGAGAATTACCGAAGCTGGCGGAAGCGGAGGAATATGCCGGTATCGAGATCGAAGAAGTGATCGTGCATGGCGATCCAGCCGCTGAGATTGTGCGCGTAGCTGACCAGCGTCAGGTTGACCTGATTGTGATTTCATCGCACGGACGCACGGGCCTGGGCCGAATTATTTTCGGCTCGACCGCAGAGGCCGTGGTCCGTCATGCTGGTTGCCCGGTCCTTGTCGTAAAACCTCCAACTCAGGAAGAGCGTGAGCAGTGAGCGGTAAGCTGTGAGCAGTTTTCGTCTCCACTCACGCAATCTCGGCCGGCAGCCCGGCAACTACCGCTTACGGCTCACTGCTTACTGCTCACTCTTATGAACAGCCTCCAGTACCTTTCTCACTTAATCGAGCAATTCGGCTTGTACGCAGTGTTCTTCCTCACCATGATCGAAGGCGACATTACCTTGCTGCTCGCCGGCGTGCTGGCCCACAGCGGATTCTTCGACGAGGGAATTCTTAAAGGTTATAGTTTTGCCAAGGTTCTGCTCTGGGGGACGCTGGGTGGCGTGACGAGCGACAATCTTGCTTATGGGGCCGGGCGCGGCTTTGGACAGACAGTGCGCGGCTTTCGATTCTATCGCAGCGCAATGCCGCGCATTGAACGTCTGACGAATCGTTTTGGCGCGCTGTCGATCTTCCTCTCGAAATACATCTACGGATTGCGCTGGGCATCGTGCACGTTCTACGGCGTAGGCCGCATGCCTTACTTGCGCTTTCTGGCGCTTTCAGCCGGCAGTTGTTTTGTCTGGGTTTGCCTGCTCAGTGGAGTGGGATACTTTTTCAGCAGCGCCG
>QHXE01000005.1 GCA_003222835.1 Acidobacteriota bacterium
TGATAGTCAAAGCCGTGATGCGTGGCAAAGTTGGTGTCTTCGCCCGCCAGGACCGCGCGCTGAAGATTGGGTGAGATCTTTTCCAGTGGCATCCAAATTTGCACGCGCCGAGGCTGACTGCTGCTGTTGCGAGCCTCGCGGTTGCGCGTTTCAATCAGCGAAGTGGTTGCTGGGTTCTGATCGCGCAGCACTGAAACGTGAGGAAGTGTCGCTGCTTCAAAGCTCAGACCGCCGAGGACGATGCCGAGAATAGCGTAGATTGTGTATCTGATGACGCGCCACATCTTCGTGGGCATATGATACCAGAAAGATATTTTCATTCTCACCCGGTTTTAAGCGGGTGAACACTGGCCAATCGCCGATTGTTCAGAACCGTTTCAACGGTTTCCTCTCGTCAAAACCGAGGAAACCGTTGAAACGGTTAAATGAAAGTCTGTTGTTGCTTGCCTTGGGTCACCCGGGCTGAAGCCGTGTGTGAATGAGAGACAGATGGGGAATTCGAGTTGATTTAGTAGTTTTCCTGACTTGAAACATTGGGTTTTTTGAGAATTAGCTTCTATTTGGGGGTAAGCAATCAAGTGCAATTAGCCTCGCGAATTTTCCTGGCTGGTCTTGTAATGGGGACTGCGGTAATAGGTTTTGCGCAAACGCCGGAGCCGCCTCGGACACGGCCAGTACTCCGCTCGACCGGCGTCTATGCCGGGAATCAAGAACAGCCAAGCAACAAAGGTTCGAACGAGATCGATGAAGGGAGTGTCGTTCGGGTTAGCACCAGTCTCATCACCGTACCGGCGGTGGTAATGGATCGAAACGGCCGCTACATCGCTAATCTGCGGAAGGAAGATTTCCACATTTACGAAGACGGCGTTGAGCAAATACTTTCATACTTCGCTTCAGTCGAGAAACCTTTCACGGTTGCGCTGATGTTGGACGTGAGCGGCTCGACACAGTTTGAATTGGCACAAATACGCGATGCTGCTAACGCCTTCGTCAGCCGTTTGAGGTTCAACGATCGGATGATGGCGATTACCTTCGATGGTCAGATTCACGTGCTTAGCGAACCTACCGATGTCGCTACGATTCGTCGTTCCAAGCTTCACATACCGCCGGTAACCGATGGAACGGTGCTATATGATGCGGTTGATTTCGCGCTCAAGCGAATGGCGCAGATTCCGGGCCGCAAAGCAATCGTGTTGATGACGGACGGCGTCGATCAAAACAGTCAGGCTTCATTAAAGAGCACGCTGGCCGATATTGCCGAACAGGACGTGCTGATTTACACAGTGCAATACAATACTCTGCCGCAGCTCCCGCAGCGTCTCAGTTCGATTAAAAATGAAAAGGCACGCCGGAAAGTTCAGGCAAGACTGATGCAGGGTTATGCCGTGAGCGAACCTTACCTGCGCTCCCTGGCGGACAAGACCGGCGGCCGTTTCTATCGCGCTGACGATCTGCGCGAGGTTGGGCCGGCGTTCGAAGCGATCATGACTGAACTGGGACTGCAGTACAGCCTTGGCTACTATCCGAAAGAGAACTCAAGTACCGGCGGACAGCGAGCGATCAAGGTTCGCGTGCGCTATCCGAACATGGTCGTGCGCGCCCGAGACAGTTACACGACGGCGCCGATCATTGCGCGGAAGACTGAAGCCAACTAGTGCATTCTAATACTGGATCAGACTGCCTTCGCGCTTGGCACGTCTGACCGCACGGCCGAAGACCCACAGAGAGAAGGGAAGCAACACCGCGAGAAATACAAGTAGAGTGACGAAAGGCTCGCGCACTTGCGAAAAGCCTTGGCCTTCGATTAAGACTCGCCTGATGCCGTCGAGACCATATGTTGGCGGCAAAATCTTCGAGATATTAGCCACACCTGACCCTGCGTATTGATTGATGAGTTGAGTAGGGAAGAAGACGCCCGAAAAAAGAGCCGAGCCAGTGCCCAGAAAAATTCCAAACGGATCGCCGCGTTTGAAAACCATCGCAAAGCTTGCCGAAAGAATCCCGAGACAGGAGAGCACCAGAGTGGTCAGAAATAGAAAGGCCAGGGCCAGCAAGGTACTTCCGCGATAATGCACGTCAAAGAACAGCCAGCCAAAAATCAGGTACAGCAGTGAAAAGAAAGTTGCTTCGACAAAATCCCATGCCGAACTGGCAACAACAACCGTGGGCACACTGATGGGTGTCATCAGTACGCTTTCCAGCGTACCTTGCATTTGTTCCTGCCGAATTGCATTGGCGAGGCTCGAAAAACCGGTCATGAAATAATTAAGTACCGCGAGTCCGGTTAGCCACGCAGCCAGAGGATCGTGCCACTCAGCAAAACGCGAATCGGTAAAACCGGCAAAAATCTTCGAGATGAAAAAGAGCGTCGTCACCGCGATCAGTACCGAGAGGACGCGGAGAAAAAACTGCATGCGATAGCTGACAGTCACGAGCCAATCGCGCGCTACGAAGGCCCAAATTCTCCTAAGAAGGACCATTAGCTCCGCTTACCTCCCGTGTCTGCTCGCTCATTTTCTTCGTATTGCTCCAGAACTTCGAGCAGTGTGGCACGCTTCGTCTCGACTGCACGGACCGTGGCGCGAGTCTGATGCAAAACGTTAAGCACTTTATCAAGCCTTTCGTCCTCAGCTTCCCTGGAAAAGATGAGGAGCCATCGCTCATCGCCAGACGCTCGCTCCAGAGTGAAAGACTGGTCAGTGAACGCCTGACGAAGCGCCAGATTCACATCATCTGCCACATCAGGACTGAAGACGATCGAGACTTTTTCGTTTCGCGTATGTGTGACTCGCAAATTATGAGGAGTGTCGAGCGCTCGAATTTCGCCTTTGCTGATTATCGCCACGCGATCGCAAAGCTCTTCGACTTCCGCCAGGTTGTGCGAAGTCAAAAAGATCGTCACGCGATTGTCGCCGTCGCGCGCGAGTGAGCTGATGGTGGAGCGCAGGCGCGCCGCCGCGATTGGATCGAGCGATCGCGTGGGCTCATCGAGTAACAACACGGGAGGCTTAGCCAGCATCGCACGCGCTACCGCCAGTCGCTGCTTATTACCGGTTGAGAGTTCGGCAAAACGACGAGGTGCCAATTCTTCCAGCTCAAACATCTCGAATGAAGTCTTGATTCTGCGTTTCGCCTCAGTACCGCTGAGACCGTACAGCCTGGCAAAGAACAACAGGTTTTGCTCAGCGGTCAGGCGCCAGTAGAAGCTCCGCTCTTCGGCACTCGCGAGACCAATATTGCGCCGAACTTGGGCGTCATCGCGTACCGTGTCATTACCTTTAACGGTTACCTCACCCGATGTGGGCTGAATCAGCGTGGCGATAATCTTCGTCAGCGTAGTTTTACCCGCGCCATTCGGTCCAATAAGACCAAAGATTTCACCTTCGCGGATTCGGAATGAAACATCGCTCAGGGCCTCGACTGGCGGTTTGAACTTGCGCCGAAAGAATTTCTTGAGCCGCAGAAAAGGAACGGGATAGGTTTTTGAGAGGTGATCGATTGAAACGGCGATGGATCGATCTTCGGGGGACTCTGACATAGTAAGAATCAAGCGTCACCAAACTAGTAACGTCGTCTCGATCTGATGACATAGATTCGGCGATAAGGTCGACGCCGCAACATCAAATGTCTCCGGCGATAGTGGCGGCGTCGCACAACGATAAGGTACCGTCGGCGATGGCGTCTACGATAATAAACTTGTGGCAGGGCGGACGCAGCAGCGTGATTACTCTTGTCGAATCTCTCGACATTACGCCCGACCGCAATTACCACGGTGCCCGACAGCATGATCGTGAGCAGCACCGATATCAAGAGTCTCTTCAATTCCGGGACCTCCTACGAAAAGCAAAGCTTGGTTGGTTTTGATCCTATGACAGGCCAGTAACAAACACAAAGGTGAATCATTCTTCGGGCGTTATCGTGAGGAGGCGTAGCGAGAGTGGAAGCAGCGGTTTCAAGTTGCGGGATGATGTTCGCGCACCCATCCGCGAAATGCCCGCGCGGCCTTCCGCGAGCCTTCGGCTAACCCAATCATCAGAAACTCAGACAGACTCACGGAATCAAGAAATGGAAAAGCACGGCTATGCGATACTTCAACGTAGGAGGCTCCGCCGAGGACATAGAAGCGCACAACTTTCTTGCGCTCCCGCCAGATTTCCGGAACACCAAGCGCCGCATAGATCGGAAACTTGTCGAGCGAAGCACTGGTGAGTTCAGTTTCCACGACAATGTCAGGCGGCGGATCGCGCTCGATATCGTATTTTTCATGTCTTCCGATCACGGCCAATGCATTCTGCACGAAGAAGGAATCGTCCGGCTCGGCGCCCTTGGCCTTCCATTGCGAACGGTAAGTGGCCGAACCCTCCGATTCAATGTCAATATCAAGTTCGTCTCTCAACGCCACCACCAGGGTGTTGATTACGTTCTTGGCTCCTTCGTGCGGTATTGATGGGGCCATGATTTCCATCCTTCCGTTGTCATAGAAGATTCGAACCGCATAGCCTTCTCCCAAGTCGGTGAGCAGTTGTTCGTATTCTTCCCACGGCACATCGTCAAACCGGAGCACGGCTCCAACGGGAAGATGAGCGATGGCGTCGAGATAATCTGTGGCAGCTACCGGCATGGAACTTTCTCCTCTTTATAAAAGAATCAATTCAAACCAAGAGAGATCAGCCGACGGGCTCCGGCTCCAAGTCAGGCTGGCGCAGTCCGGCTAGCGCTTCGCGCAGATCGTCGCGTGTTCCTTCGAGTTCATCGCGCGACGCACCAAAACGCTCTTCGATGTCACCATCACTTAGCGAACCGAGAGCATAAGTGATGGCTTCCTCGCACATTGCCAGTTCAT
>QHXE01000006.1 GCA_003222835.1 Acidobacteriota bacterium
TATCGAACACGTATGAAAATCCTTGACGCGATATTGAAACCACTGCGGCCTTTGCTGCTTGGTCTATGGCTGGGTGCTGCGATCTTCTTTGGCGCCGCGGTTGCCCCGAATCTCTTTGGCGTACTGCGCGCCGCCAATCTCGCGAACGCCAACGAACTGGCGGGTACGATCGTTACGCGCCTGCTGGCGATAATTAATAGGGGTGGTTTTGAGATTGGCCTTTTTCTGCTGGTCACAGCATACTTTGCCAGCAAGTATGAAAGCCGGCTGGCAAGATTTGCGGAGATGAGTTCGCTAGCGATTCTCGCTATCATGACCGGAGTCAGCCATTGGTTAATCTCGGCGAGAATGCTGGCGATTCGCGCTTCATTGTCTGCCCCAATCGATCAGATTGCGAGCAGCGATCCGCGACGAATCGAGTTTGATAGTTGGCATCGCTATTCGACCACCGTAATGGGAGTGGCTGTCATCGCTGGTCTGATAGCTTTTCTCATCATGGCTGGTGCGAGACACAAGTCAGAACCACCTGCGATAGCGGGTGGTTGATCTCTTAAGGGAAATCCGTGGAAGTTATCGAACAACTAGATTCCTGGCAAAAGCGTTACGAAGCCTGGAAAACGAAGCAGCATCCGACCGACAGCATCGAACAGTATCCCTTTGTTGAAAACAGTCGTTCGCCATTTACACCGCTTCGCCGCGCCCTGCCGATGCTGAACCTGGCGCTGATCTCTTCGGCGGGAGCTTACATCGATGGCACAGACCCGTTTGATACCAGCGCGACCGACGGCGATTTCACCTTTCGTGAGATTCCCACCGAGATTGATGTGAGTGACTTGCTATTTGCGGCTCGCGGTTACGACCCGCGTTTTGTGCAGCAGGATCCGAATGTTCAAGTTCCGTTGGCCCGTCTCGCCGAGTTCCGAGCGAATCGTGTGATTGACCAGTTTTCATCGGCATTCTGGAGTTTCTGTGGGTTCATTCCCGATGCCGCCCGAATGGTTGATGAAATGCTTCCCCAACTTGTCGAGCGTCTGAAACGCCACGAAGTTCAGGCCGCGCTGCTGATTCCCGCCTCGCGTCTTTGTCATCAATCCATCGCGCTGGCCGCACGTGCAATTGAAAGCGTCGGGATTGCGACCATCACGTTAGGGGTTGAGCGCGATGTAATGGAACAAGCGAGACCTCCGCGCCTGGCTTACTATCAAGGCCAACTCGGCAGCGTCGCCGGCAACGCGAATTGGGCAGAACACCAGCGTCGCGTGCTAGACGAGGCGCTGCGCTGGCTCGAGCCGATGGGCCAACCGGGAATGAAAAAATTAGCGGTTGAACTCGAAAGCCAGGTCGAAGCAGCCCGCGGCGAAAGATAGTTACAGAACCCTCGGGGTACCGAGCTGTAACGTCATCTATAACTCAGCCAACGTCCTTTGATGAAACGCAAAATAGCGCTCGCCCTGGTAATCTTTATGGTTGCCATTCTCGCTTATCTTCTCGCTTGGCCCGTCCCGATTAATCTCAGCGCCTGGACCCCGCCCGTCGCGCCTGAACTCAGCGGCGTATATGCGCAGAACTCTGAACTCTCGAAAATCGAGCGCTTGCCCGTCGATGGTTTCGCGCCCGAGGACGTGGCCATCGACGATCAGGATCGAATCTACTGCGGGACGGAAGATGGCCGCATCTTTCGCTTCCAGGCTGACGGCCCGCGTCCCGAAGTTTTCGCCAACACTGGAGGCCGGCCTCTCGGCCTGATATTCGATCGCGACGGAAACTTGATCGTCGCCGATGCCGTCAAAGGTTTGCTCTCAATCGATCGCGAGGGAAAAATTGCCTTGCTGAGCACGCAAGCCGACGGCGTGCCTTTTCGTTGCGCGAACGATCTGGATGTTGCCGAAGATGGAACGATCTATTTTACCGACTCGTCTTACAAGTATCCCCTGACAGAACTCAAGGCCGACATCCTCGAACATCAACCTAATGGGCGGCTCTTAGCTTTCGACCCGCTCACAAAGCAGACGCGTGTCATTCTCCGCGATCTCTATTTCCCGAACGGTGTCGCCGTCAGTCCCGATCAATCGTTCGTCCTCGTCTGTGAAACCGGAAGTTATCGCGTGCGCCGAATATGGATTAGAGGACCGACGGCTGGCCACTCGGAGATCTTCATCGACAATCTTCCGGGTTTTCCCGATGGCATTTCGTCAAATGGCCGCCACAAGTTCTGGCTGGCGCTGGTTAATCGCCGCGATGCTGTCCTCGACGCGCTGATGCCTCATCCGTTCCTGCGCAAAATCGTTTGGCGACTGCCTTCGTTCTTCCAGCCCAATATCAAGCGCGACGCTTTCGTACTTGGCCTCGATACAGATGGCCACGTCGGACAGAATCTTCAGGACCCTTCGCGGGAATGCTTCGCGCAGATTTCCAACGTCGTCGAGCACAAAGGCATGCTTTATTTCGGCAGCATCGGCGAAAACGCGATTGGACGGATGCCGCTGGCGGGATTCAGATAGGTAGGTAAAGACGGAGCTGTTCTATTGACCAACGATAGCGATTGCTCGCTCAAGCTGCTCATCCCGTTTTTCCGTTACGCCTTTTATCGTGCGCGGGACGGGCACGGTCGGATGAATCCCGATCCCATGGTGTTGCGAGCCATCGTTCTTGAGCACTTTCATCCCTGTCCACGTCACCCTGTAGCCACCAGGAAGGACAAAGGGATTAACATTACCGTTGGTGCCGGCGGTTGGTTCGCCGACGATTTCCGCGAGTTTATACGCTTCGATGATACCTATATAACTCTCAGCGTAGCTGATGGCACGCCCGTCAGTTAGAAACGCGATCTTCGCCGTGAGGCGTGGGGCGATTGGCTTCAGCGTCCAACGACCGGAAGTATTGTACTCGGTAATCCCTTTATGATCGGGCGCCGTGATGATTGGAACCATCCAGCGCGCCGACTGGACCGGTTCATCTATCAAGTGGGAAATAACTACTGGTGAAACTTTGGGGTATCCACGCAGATCGAAGATGATGCCCCTTGCTTTCTCAAGCTGAGGCAAGATCGTCTGGAAGTCTTCATCCTTAATCCGGTCAAGATCAAGATAGAAGATCCCAGGTTTTAGTTCCTGAACCTTGGGTGGCCGTGTCTCTTGCAAATCCTTATCTTGTGCTTGAATGTTCCGCCGCAAGCTAACCGAGCGTGCCGGTTCATTTTGGGTTTGCACCTCAAGCTTGATTTCAGAGTCTTTCACTCCCACCCTTAGCTGATGCGAAGCAATGTACCGGCGCCACTGCGGTGTCGCTCCGGAGATGAAGGCTTCTCTCTCGGCCAAAACCTCAAGACTCGGTTTGCCGTCAACTTTGAGAACGATGTCGCCCGGCTGCAAGCCGTTTGCACCCTCAGCAGCGGCGTCGGTAATAACCAGGCGTCCTTCGACCCACCCAAAGATCACCGGCGCCGTGTAACCAGCCTCGTCACTCGGATGATAAACCCCGCCGTGGCCATCATGCAGTTGTGCCACCATGCGGCGCAGGGTATCCAGAAAAGCTCGTTCATTCGGGTCGTTGGCAGCAGAGGTGAGCGCGTCTCTGAGAGCCTTTGGCCAATCAGTCTGTACCACATCAAAGTAAGGATAGAAATGCTGGAAGATATTCCAGGCGAGGGCCACGTCAGCCAAACGAGTGGCGCGATCGTTTCCGGAGAGTTTCACCAGCGTTGCTTTCGCATCTGTCGCCTGAGATGTGACGTGCGGCAGCTTTCCTTTCGCATCGGCAAAGAGTGCCAGCGGGACAAGACAGGAAACCCCGCCGCCAAGACTGGTCATGAATGGCTTCAGTGGATCAGGCGAGCCCACTGGTATCTTTCCTCTCGGCGCGTCCTTACTGACACGCTCGCTTTTATACGGAGAGAATTGTTGCGCAGCCTTTTGCCCAAAGCCCTGGTGACGCCAGGAAACGATCTCCAGAGAAGGGACGCCTTGAGGAGCTTTGGTCTCATCAGGAAGGCGCGGACGCGCATTCATTGGAAACACACGCACCGTCGGCGCCACCGGCCGGAAGATCTCTTCAAGTCTCTTTGCCAGGTCTGGAGCATTCGTCGCACCCTCTGCGACTCGTATTCCTTCTATGGCAAACGAATCCCAGTCAGCAGCCGCGGCTTCGTCGCTAGGGTGGAAATGGCGTACATAACCAAGTAAGCGAGTAAACGCCTCGAGGTTCTCAAGCCCTTGTTTGGTCAGAGGGCGAGCGGGCTCGGAGAGTACGATCGTTTTGCCAAGATCTGCAAAGGACACGTCATCGAGCCAGGCCTTGCCGCTTCCGAGCAGAATCATCCCGATATTGACCGTTGCCGCGTCCTCTTCGACATCGCCGACGATCTCGTAATACTGCCACTCGCCGAGGCGAATCGGCCGATCTCCCATGTTGTCGAAGAAACCAATTCTGTTCTCACTGCGGTCAACCCGCATCCAGAGCTGGGCACGAGTTGCGGACTCGGTTCCTTCAATCCGGACAGCGGCTCTGAAGCGCACGCGATGGCCACGGATCGCCGTGGCGTCGAAGGCTTGCATGAGATTCCCGAAGGAAGAGCCATCGGTAGCGTTGGGCAGACTGCGAAGCAGGGCGGCGCGTTTCCCGGATTTTGGTTTCTCCCCGGTCAGTTCACCGGCATAGTTTGGTTTGGTGGGAGAAGACCAACCGGTTGGGACTTGGCCGACCTCACCTTGTTCAAAATCCAGATTAATCGGTTGTGACTGGACCGTTGTCGAACGAACAGGGCTTGATTGTGCAAGAGTGTCTTCCTTGTGGATAGCAAACAAGAGGACCAGAGCAAAGCTCAGGCTGTATAGAGAGCAATGGAGTAAGAGTTTTTTCATTTGCGATTCCTTTGGTGAAGCGCGTCAAGGGGCCTTCTCAAATCAACCGGCCTCGAGTTCAGTACAGGTAAAAGTTGTATTCAAGCTGCATCCACATGGAAACCGGCTTGCCGTCCTTCATCGCCGGATCGAATTTGATCAGGCGCGCGGCCTTAACAGCCTGTGTAGTGAGACCGTAGCCCAATGGCCTCGTCACATGAATGTTTGTTACTTCGCCGCCTGACGCGAATACCACTCTCAGCACAACTGGTCCTGTAACTCCCGCCTTTCGCGCTGCCTCCGTATATACTGGCTCCGGTTTGCTCAAGACGCGTGCTTTCTGGGTTACGTCTTTCCCGTTGAAGACTCTCTGAGAGTCAGTGTTAGATACTGCTGCTGGCATATCGGTCGCTGGTTTGGTGGTTGGCGTCGGAGTGGTGCGCCGGCGCAACCCTTCCAACTGCCCACGCCACGTCTCTGCATCCAAATCATTCGGACTACTCGCGAGAAATCTTTCCAGACTCGCCGCAGCTTCAGGATACTGTTGCAGATTGAAGTGCGCGAAGCTCTTGGTAATCAACGCGAGGTTGAAACTCGGATTGATCTTCAGCGTGGTATCCGCTTCCTCCGCCGCCTTCGCG
>QHXE01000007.1 GCA_003222835.1 Acidobacteriota bacterium
TGCGTCCTGTCGCATCGCTGCCTGAGTCACAAGTATTTGAAGATGTTCGTGTGCCACGACCTCCACAACTCATAGCCCTCAAAGTGATGTCGTACTGCGGTCGTCGCGGACAACCGAAAGCATTTTCGGACATGCGCGATTTGGCGATCCTGTTTCTGACTTTCCCAGAGTTGAAGAATGAATCAGGCGCCGTCAGAGAAGTGCTGAGTGAGCTTGGCGCCAGCGAGGAAGTCATGAACGAATGGAGCGACTTGGTGAAGCAAGAAATAAAACCGGCCACGGATGAAGACGAGTTTGATTAGATCACGATCACATTTCTAGTTCGTACGCTGACAATTCTGGCGTCCCTCATTCTATCCGTTTGCTGTTTCACGTCTTAAGTCTCTGCGCCAGGCCGATAGTGGCGCGCCGGAGCCTCCATGACGTTCGGCTACGATCTCGGCGAGAATTGCGAGCGCTACTTCCTCGGGCGAGACCGCGCCGATATCCAGACCGATAGGAGCGCGTACGCGCTTCAATCGATCTTCGTCGGCGCCTTCTTCGCGGAGTTTATCGAGCACGAAGTTTGTGCGCCGCTTGCTGCCAATCATGCCGATGTAATCCGGTTTGGAATCGATGGCCGCCTGTAGACAATCTTCGTCCTGCTTGTGCCCACGCGTGACGATGGCAACTGAGACACCGCGTCCGCTCGCGATCGCATCACGCAACGCGTTGGCCCAACTCTTCGCTGCGATCAATTCAATGCTCTGCTCGATGGGTGAAGCGAATAGTTCGCGGGCGACAAACTCCGCGCGGTCGTCAATTAGCGTGACGCGATAGCCAACCACCGCCGCCAGTCGCGCCAGCGATGCCCCCACATGACCGGCGCCGGCAATGATCAGGCGCGGCTCGGCTTCGACGCGTTCGAATAGGACCAAAGCTTCACCGAGTCGATCGAGTTGCGGAGCAAATTCAGCGACTCTGAAAGTCTTTGCGTCGTCACGTGCTCGCAGAAAAGCCAACAAGTGTTGTATGACGACACTGTCCAGTTCGTCATGACCGAGACTGCCAACTTTGTCGCCCGATTCCTTGACGAGCAGCTTAGCGCCGACTCGCGCGTCATTCGATCCACTCTTCGGCGAGTCCATTAGAGTCGCCAGCGCGCCTGCACCAAGTCTGTCGGGAAAACAGGCGCCTAGCGGCGAACCGGTTTATAGCAATCCGCGCTCTGGTACGAAGGCATCCTGCCTGCAAGCGCATCGACGGCAGGCAAGCTGCCTGCGTACCCAGAGCATTCCGCTCAATTCGGAGATGCGAGAAATTAAGAGTCTATATAGACATTTCGTGCCTATGGCACTTTCTTCCCACAGCTTCCTTGCCCGCTTCAGCGACCGAACTATTTTGAAGGAGAGGAGCGCAGAAGACCAACTGTTTTCGCGCAGCGACGAATCAACCACCACGGACCGACGAGAAAGTAGACCGGATTCTGAAAGAAGGCGGGCCGATTTCCTTCAATAGCGTGACCGATAAATTGAAGCATCCAGCCAACCACAAACAGCGCCAGCGCCCAGCGCCACTTGAAAAAGAACAGCGGCCACGAGATCGTGATCATCGGAATCCCGATCGCATGGCAGAGTTTGTTCAGCGGATGTTGATGCTTTGACTTGTATGTCTCTATGAAAAACGAAGGCATGACAGTCTTATGAGAAACGTGCGCTCACGGTGCCTTTATGTTGTCGCTCTGCAATTGCCAATGCGAACAGTGATTTGGCGGCCTGAGCGACTCGATCTGCTCCACCCGGCGCAAAGTAGATTTCGCCGCACCGGGAACAAACCCATGCTCGGATGCCTGAGATCTTAACTTTGACGCCCTCCCTCTCAAACTCTTGAGAGATTGTCTTCCGACGCAGTCTGCCGTTGCATTCCGAGCAAGGCGAGTTCATTAATTCGTCCATATTGCTCATTCTATCCTCGTTTGGTAGGCGTATTCCACCAAGGCTTCTGCGGAATATAAGCAGTCACAATGTCAACCACTTCATCTTTCGAGTAGTCGCAAACGGCATGCAGTGGGCAATGAACTTTCTGACTAAGGCGAAAGTAGCCGGCTAACAGACAACGAGTCTCGCTGGGATAATCTTCGAGAATCCTACATCTACCCAAAAGCGACTCAAGAATATCTTCCTCGCCGAATCCTTCCTCGATCATGTGTCGAACCACGTGACTACGAATGCGATACTGTCTGTTTTTAAGAAGAGTCCGTAGTTTCGACAACAGTTCTTGTTTGGTCATGATTCGACATGCGGTCGATCCCAAACATCGATGAATATATCCATCGTCCCACCGCAAACCATTCCTTCTTCGCTGGCTTCATCCGCGGTGAGCGAGAAGTGATGTAGGGCAGACTCTCCCGTTCGCAATGCTTCGCGCGCTTCGGCCCACACTTCAGCTTCGACGCAGCCGCCGCCGACGGTGCCTGCGGTCTTGCCATTCTCGAAGAAGAGCATCTTGGCGCCGCGTCGCTGTGGCGTCGAACCGCGCGTGTGGGCAACGGTAGCGACGACGACACGCTCGCCGCGCTCGTTCGCTTCGCCAATCAAACGATAGAGATCGTGTTGAGCGATGGTGCTCATGGATTAGGAGCCTACCGACTCGACTGGATCCCATCCGCTACCACCAACAGTATCCAAGGGATAGCGCACAATCAGATCCAATCGCTCTGCTAAAAGGCCAATGGCTCACGCTGTACGGGCCGCGCTCTGCGCCTTATTCGCACCATAGGCACCCGCGAAAGTAGATCGCGCGAATTCTCCAATGGTTGTTGGCGTAGTGTTCTCGGGAGAGCGCGCTTCCGACGGCCGCACGATTCCTGAGTTCATGCCGCGATACATCTCGATCATCTCATCAACCATGTTTTGCGACATTCCCATCCCCAGCATCGCCTGGCGAGCATCTTCGTACGGGAACTGAATGTATTTCAGATCTGGTTTGCCGATAGCATTGCCTATCGCAGTCGTTGCTTCGGTCATGGTGAGGTCTCTTTGACCAAGGATCTCACGCACCGATTTTCCGGAGAAGCTGCCGGTCAATAAATCAGCCGCAACTAAGGCAATGTCCCTGGTAGCAATCATCGGCAACGCAACCTGCGGATCGAGTGCGCTGCCGTTCGCGCCCATGTTCTTGATGACTTCAACGCCAAAAAGCAGATTTTCCATGAAGAAGCCTGGCCGCAAGTGAACGACGTTTACGTCCTCGAGCGCATTGAACCTTTCTTCGTTGTCATGCAATCCCTTGATTGGTCCGGTACCCTCGTCAAGATGTCCGGCAATGCTACTGAGATTGACAACCTGCTTGACGCCCGCGTTCTTTATAGCCGTTGCCAACGCTTCGCCAATCTGGTTCTGATATGCTCGGAAATCAGAAGCCGTCAGGTTGGGCGGAATCATTGCGAATACCGCATTGGCTCCGGTGAATGCTCGAGTAAGAAACTCGGCGTCTTCGAGCGAGCCCACCAGGGCTTCCGCCCCTTTGTCGACCAGCGGTTGCAATCGCTCCCTGCTCCGACCGATGGCGCGAATCTGATATCCTCGACTCAGCAATGTTTCAGTTAAGACACTTCCGATGTTTCCTGTTGCTCCCGTTAGCGCGAAAATCTTGCTCTCCATCGTGATCCCTCCGTTCAAAGTGAAAAAGCTAACTCCTGATTCGTGAAAGCCTATGCTACCTACGGACCAGGCGTCGGCGTAGGACTCGAGTACGGTTGTGCCGATTGCGACGACGCTTCAGCTTGCGCTTTTCGTTTCGCGTTCTCTATTGCGGCTTGATCGGCAGCATCGAGTCTCTTGCGCAAACGATCCACTTCCGATTCGGCAGCCGCAATTGCCTGCTCTAAACTCGCGCGACTAGCGGCCAAATGATCCAACTGGCCCTGCACGCGCTGCTTCTCGGCTTCGAGTTGTTTGCGGCGCTGCTCTCGTACTTCTTCCGGGTGGGTCGAGCCATAACCCGCCGTTGCCCGCTCAATATTCTCGGGCTTCAACGCGTAGTTGATGTCTTCCAGACGAGCCTGTAGCTCGGCTTCCTTTGCTTGCACGTCGCGCATCTCGGCGTGCAACTGAGCCGAGTGCTGTTCTCCGCGCGATAATCTTTCAAGGTCAACCAGCGAGCGTTGCTCTTCTTGCATTTGACCGAGCTTATCAGTGAGCTTGTCCACCTGCGATGAAAGTGACCGAATGGTCCGCTTCATCTCTTCAGGATCTCCGCTGCTCGGCTTTGTATTCTGCGTGTTCCCCTGACCGTTCGCGTTCTCATTCGAGGTGCTCGTGTCACCCGCCGTGTTAGCGTTGTCATTCGCCGACGGTTGATAGATCGCTGGATTGGTAATGCGTGGAGCAGATGCCCGGCGCTTGCGCCGCCGTTTTTGAGCGCTGGAATCAACCAACATGAATCCGGCGATCAGGAAAAGCGCCAGCGCGCCACTCGCTAGTTTTCGCATCGAATATTTCTGCATCATTAACCTCCCCTTAAATTGAGGGATGCGACTAGAACCGGCCAGGATGCTTCAAGACTTTAACGCAAGCGAAATCAATTCGTTCCGCCGTGTCATAACCGCGAGCGATAGAGACCGGATCATTTTCCATTTGTCATTTGATATTTTTCATTTGCCATTTGTGTCAGAATCCTCACCGCGAGGGAGGGCTTGGGGTCTGGCTTACGCGCGGACTTCCGACACGCGGCGAATGAAATCAACAAATGAAAAATGTCAAATAACAAATGGAAAATTCCCTCATCCTGGCTGAATTTGAAAACTAATATCCATTGCTCTCACTGATTGCGTCAAAGCGTCAACCCGAATCAAGTCAGTTCCGGCTTCAGCATACGCGCGAACATTTTCAAATGTAATCAAACCCGAAAGTTCGACAGTGATTCCGGATGACAATTTGCGCGCGTGATCGATCAAATCCTTGGTGTCGACCGCGGACGAGCTCTCGATGACCAGAATGTTCGTGCCGCTTTCAATCGCTTCGCTGATCTCATTCCTGCTCGCAACCTCGACTGCGATTTTGTGAACGTGCCCGATCCGTTCGCGCGCGCTCCTGACGGCCACACCGAGGCCGCCCGCGATGGCCGCGTGATTCGCCTTGATGCAAATGCCGTCGTCGAGGCCATATCTGTGATTCACTCCACCACCGAGCAGCACCGCATATTTCTCAAGCATGCGCAGGCCGGGCGTGGTCTTGCGTGTGTCCGCGATCTTTGCGTTCGTGCCCTCGATGGCGCCGACAAACTTGCGCGTGATCGTGGCGATGCCCGACAGATGCTGCAAGAGATTCAGCGCGGTGCGCTCTCCCGCGAGCAGCACGTCCGCGAAGCCGCTGGTGCGCGCGATTACTTTGCCCGCTTCAACTTCTTCGCCGTCCGCCGCAAAGGCTTCGATCTGCTGTTGCGGATCGAGCGTGATGAAGACCTCTTCCGCAGCTTCCAATCCGGCCACGACCATCTTTTCGCCGGCCACAAATCGCCCCTTCGCGCGCGCATTGCGCATCAGCACGCTCTGGGTCGTGATGTCGCCGCGGCCCAAGTCCTCGCGCAGAAATAAACCAATGCTCGAATACAGCGCGCCTTCGTCAAGCCAATTCACCTGAGCGCCTCCCTGGGTACGCAGACATCCTGTCTGCATCGCGCGCGAAGTTTTAGAAGATAGTTTTTCACCTGAGCGCTTCCAAAACCTGATCAAGCGCCGTTGTTCTCTGTCCAATATCGGCTATGCGCGATCTCAGTTCTTCAACTTTTTCGCCGGGCGCGCGCGCCACAAAGTCCGGATTGGTAAGCTGATTTTCCAGCTTGTCAGCTTCCTTCTGAAGTTTCTCCCTCTCGCGCGAGAGCCGTGCCCTTTCCTGCGCAAAATCGATCAGCCCCTCGAGCGGCACCGCGACTTCCGCGCCGCCGGCCAGCACCGCGCGCGCTGACGTCTTGGGCATTTCAAAATTACCATCAATCGAAACCTGGGCCGCGCGGGTCAGCCGAGCGATCTGATCGGAGCTGGCCGCAAACACCGACTGCAAATCGCTTTTCGCAGCAATCAGCAACTCGATGCGATCTCCGGGCTTGATGTTCATTTCAGATCGAATGTTTCGTACGCGCGAAATCAAATCGATGACCGCTTGCATCTCAGACTCGGCGCGTTCATCAACCAACGTGCCAACATATTGCGGATAGGCCGCCAGCATAATTGTCGGCGCAGCGTTCGCGTAAGCGCGATGAAGAAATTGCGAATGATTGACCGGCAACCTCTGCCATAACTCTTCGGTCAGATACGGCATGAATGGATGCAGCAGACGCAGCGATTGTTCGAGTATCGAAATCAGTCGAGCCCGCGCAACATTTCTCTCCGGCGAATCAGTTTCCGCGGTCATCGTCGCTTTCGACAGTTCGATATACCAATCGCAAAAGTCGTCCCAGAAAAAGTGATAGAGACTTTGGACTACGCCGTGAAAGTCGTAAGTTTCAAGTTGCGCGTTCACTTCCCTGGCCGTCCCATTCAGACGCGAAAGTATCCAACGATCGTGCAAAGGGAGCGTCGCATGATCGCCCGCAAACGGATCCGCGACCGTCTCCGCGCCCTCCGAATTCAGCAGACAAAACCGCGCCGCATTCCAAATCTTGTTGGCGAAGTTGCGATACGATTCGACTTGCTTTTCGTTCCAGCGAGTGTCCGTCGATCCCACCGACGCCAACGTCAAGCGGGTCGCATCGACGCCGTACTTATCAAAGACCTCCAGCGGATCGATCCCGTTGCCTTTCGTTTTCGACATCCGTTGCCCATGTTTGTCGAGCACCGTGCCGGTAACATAAACGTCGTCGAACGGTTCCTTGCCGATGAACTTCAAACCGGTCATCACCATGCGCGAAACCCAGAGAAAGATGATGTCCCGCGCTGTGATGAGAACCGAAGTCGGATAGAAGGTTTTCAAGTCCTCCGTCTCATTGGGCCAGCCCAGCGTCGAGAACGGCCACAGCGCCGACGAGAACCATGTGTCCAGCACATCTTCGTCCTGCCTTAGCTCATCCGTCCCTGCTTTGGTTCTTGCTTCTGCTAACGAACGCGCGACGATGACTTCGCCGTCTTTCGTGTACCAAGCCGGAATCTGATGGCCCCACCAAAGCTGGCGCGAGATGGTCCAGTCACGCAAATTCTCGAGCCAGTCCGCATACACTTTTTCGTAAGGGACTTGTGGAACGAACCGAGGCTTGCCTTGGTCGCGCAACTTTGCCAGCGCGAGATCGCGCAACTGATCCATGCGACAAAACCATTGGGTCGAGATCAAAGGCTCCAGTACAGTCTTGCATCGTTCGCATTTGGAGATCGAGAACTCGTACTCGGCAACTTTTTCCAGCAAACCGAGCGACTCAAACTTTTCAACCACCAGATCGCGCGCTCTGTAGCGATCGAGACCACTGAACTCCGCGCCGGCAGCCTCAGTCATCCGCGCAAATTGATCGATTACCGCTACTTGCTCAAGATTGTGGCGCAAACCCATTTCGTAATCGTTTGGATCGTGCGCCGGCGTGACTTTCACCGCGCCGGTCCCGAATTCCGATTCCACAAACTCGTCCGCGATGATCGGGATTTCGCGATCGACCAATGGCAAGAGCAAGGTCCGTCCGATTACCTCAGCATAACGCTCGTCATTCGGATTCACCGCGACCGCAGTGTCGCCGAGCATCGTCTCAGGCCGCGTCGTCGCCACCGTAATCGCGCCGTCGCGGTCTTTGAATGGATAGCGCAGATAGTAGAGTTTGCC
>QHXE01001060.1 GCA_003222835.1 Acidobacteriota bacterium
TCCGCTTTCGCGGACTTATTCGCAGCTTTCGCGGATCGCGTCATATGTCCCTGATGTGGCTTGAAATATACCACGTATTCCCAAACGGATCCTTAACTGTTCCGGTACGGCCGCCGTAAGGTTGATTCGCCGGCGCACTTATTGAAACCGCGCCCTCAGCTTTCATCGCCCGCGCATACCACACGTCGCAATCATCAACATAAACCATGAAATGCATCGGCCTCGGCTGCCATGGCCCGTGCGCTTCGCCCATTTCGACAATCGAGTCGCCAATTCTGATTTTCGCGTGATGAACTACTCCATCGGGAGACTGATGCCGCGCAATCTCTTCCGCGGCGAATGCCTGCCTCAGGAAATCGATCATCTTCGGCGCTGCCGCCGGCATCCTCGATCCCCGCGCCGCGCTCGCCATAGTCCATATCCGTCGGCGGCATCAGCGAAGTCGCGCCGGCTTGCACCGCGCTTTGATACACGCCGTCCACGTCCTGAACGTAAACATGGAGCGACACCGGCACCGGCGTACCCGTCCACTTCGACCCTTTGCCGCCCCCGCCAATCATCAACATCGAATCGCCGATCCTGTATTCAGAATGAAAGCCGCCCGCGGAGCCGAGCCCATAAACCTTACCCTGCGCGCCAAATGTGCTTGTGATGAACGCGATCTCCTCGTGCACATCCGGCACCACAAGGTACGGTGTAACGGTGCGAAAGCCTTCGCGAATTTTCGACTGAGCCGACTCGATGCTTTGGGTTGATTGTGCTTTGGTACTCATTAACGTTTCCTTTTCAAGTTCATCCTTTAACCGAGCTTTGAAATCCGCGCGCGGCAAATGGCGGAGTTCCACTGCGACGCCGAGCAATTCCGAAATCGTCGGTTCTAGAACATCAGGCGACACGCCCTGCGGATTCCGCAGCATCGCTTCAATCGCCTGATCGAGTCGTTCTGTTAATTCAACTTCGCTCATTACACAACACCCGCGTTTCAAGTCCGCGAAGCGAAAATGGCCCGGCACTTCAGTGCTGGGGATGCGACCAGACATAAACCAAAACCCGTGAAACGGGCGACCGAAGTATTGAGCGTGCGCACGCCGCGAGGTGCTTCAGTCGTCCGCTTCGCGGACTCGTGAATACTTCTCCCCGTGGTCCCAGCGATAAATCGCTGGGCTATTCTCGATCGTCCGCTTCGCGGACTAAGTTCCCGTGGTTCACTCATCACTCGCCCTCGTGAGTTTCTTCCGCAAATTCTCCAGCGCCCGAAACTGTAACTGCTTCACCGCGCCTTCGCTCCGCCCCAACTCGTGCGCAATCTC
The DNA here is from genome assembly GCA_003222835.1 of Acidobacteriota bacterium. The sequence goes on from QHXE01001060.1 coordinate 1,311, forward strand.
ACGTAAGCTCCTCTCTTCCGCGAACCGCATCACCATGACGCGGTGCTGGTCATCGACGAGTTCGTCAACCAACCTGAACACCAGCGCCCGTCGTTCGGCCTTCTCCAAGTCGGTTTGCTGAGTTTGAGGTGGGCGCGACCCGCTTTCGGACATTAGCCCGACCGTCAGGGAGGGCTCAGCCTCATCCAACGGGATGCTTCCTTCTCGCGTCGCGCGCTTCGCTCGATCTGCAATCATGTTCGCAGCGATTCTCAATAACCACGCCGCGAAGGGCGCGCCCGTCCATTTGAATCGCGCCAGATTTGCCAGTGCCTTTTGAAAAACTTCAGAGGTTAAGTCTTCGGTTGCCGCGCGATCGCGCACGCGCCGCGCGACGTATGCATACACAACTTCAAAATTATTTTCATACAGCACGGCAAATCGCGACGCATCGCGCTGCGCGGCTTCGACTAGAAGCCGCTCATCCGCCTCCTTCGCTCGATTGAGGCGAACTTTCTTTGCAGGTTCGCTGCCGGGCATCGCTCTTAATGTATATAAACTTGCTGCGAGGAAAAAGGTTACGATCCTTTTCCGCAGATTTCGCCGATTACGCAGAAGGGATCGGGCCTCGCTTTTCACGAGGTTCAAACGATGCCCACTCTATGTGCCTTTTCGCGGTTTGCGTTTTGTTTCTGCGGAATCGGCGCAATCTGCGGATCAAAGCGGGACCAGTTCCGTCGTCGTATCGCGACGCTTCTTTTCCTTGAAGCCTTCAACAAAGATACGCGAGCCGGGCGTGGGAAATTTCTCGGCGTATCCGCGATCGACAAGTTTCTTCAGCCGCTCGCTGCGGGTGAAGATGGGCTGCACCGGAATCTGCTTACCATCGACTTCGATTATTCCACGCGGCTCTTCGAGAAAAGTGCGATACCAGCTTCGCTGCTTCAGACTGTACGACCGCACAAACACGCGCCCTTCAACCACCACCGCCCAGATACCGATGACGCGATGCGGTTTTGTCCCTGCGCGTATGCCGAGGATCTTGCCGTCGCGAATAGCTGCGACGATCTCTTTTGGAAAATGTCGCTTACCGCTCATTGAGAATCATCCACAGATTTCGCAGATTTCACAGATTGGCAAATCAGTAACATAACGTCGAGCGGTCACGCGTCGAACTAAGAGCTAGCTATCGGTTCTGCCTTATCCGTGTAATCTGTGTAATCTGCGGATTAAACTTTTTTCCGTTTCACTGAAGCGCCGATCAATTTCTTCAGCGTTGGCATGTCGACATCCGACAGCCGTTTGATGTACAAGCAACCTTTGCTCACACTGTGCTTCCCCAGTTTGGCGAGCAAATCGGCGTGGCTATCTTCTCCTGATAGAACGTAAAGGGTGAGATTTTGTTTGCGTGGTGAAAAGGCAATCAAAGGCCAATCGACTTCCTGGCCGCTGGCATATTTAATCTTCCGAGCACC
>QHXE01001061.1 GCA_003222835.1 Acidobacteriota bacterium
AAAAATAATGAATAAGAGAACTTACTTGAGTCTTGGCATTGCGGCCTTGGCAATCGGCTTGACGACCGGATTGATAATCCGCGGACAACAGCAGCAAAAGCCCGACGCCTCCATGACGCCACAGCAAATGGACGAGATGAACAAGCGTGGGGACCAGGCGATGGGCTTCGATCATTTAAAGACAACACATCATTTTCTCCTGGCAAGCGACGGCGGCTCGATTCAGGTTGAAGCCAACGATACGAAAGACAAACAGAGCCGCGATCAAATCCGGCAACACTTGCGGCACATCGCCATGATGTTCGGCGAAGGCAACTTTCAAGTACCGATGTTGGTTCACTCGGAAACGCCGCCGGGAGCCGAAGTCATGCAGAAGCTCAAGGCGGAAATCAGTTACAAGTACAAAGAGACCGAGCGCGTCCACTAGAGGCGCCAGAGAAATAATGGGTCCAGAGGAACTACCTTCGCTCATTCGCCTTCCGAAATGGCGCGTTCGCCGAATTGTTCTTCGGCCGTTCGTTTCCAATCTATATGATTCGCCGAGCTCTGTTAGTTTAAGGCGCCGAATTTGGGAGGGCGAATGAAGAGAAGGTTGGTACTGCCGACTTGTTGCCTGATCATGTTAGTCAGTTTCTTGCCTAGCCAAGCTCAAGATACAACATAACCGCTGTTGATTCTGCCACGGGCCAACTTAGAGGGAAATATTCTCCGCCGTCAGGCGCGGCAGCCGGAAAGGAATACGATATCGTCGGATGGGTCAGTTCAGCCCCTCCCGTCACTAATCGAGACAACGTGATCGTCGCCTCATTCAGTGTGAGTCTGACTACTTATGGAAGCATTGCGACCTGGACTGGGTTTCTGAAGGAGAACAAGATCATCGCATCATCGTCCAATGTCAGATCAAATAGCGGGTACGAGTGGGATCACATCACGGCAACCTACGATGTTTGGACAAAGAGTCCGTAAACGAAAATTCTATGAAGCAAAGCATGCTCAAAGTCGTTATTCTGGGTCTCATGGTGTCGACAGCTTTCGTGATGTCAGCCGGCCTCAATAATGCCCAGGGCTCGCGCGATCAAGACAGCCGCACCGCGACCATTCAAGCTGAGCCACCAGAGAAGACCGTCGAACAAGTATTCAAGAATATCAAGGTATTGAACGGGACGCCCCAATCCCAGTTATACCCGGTGATGAGATTCATGGCGGCCTCGTTAGGTTTTCAGTGCGGCTCATGTCACGTGATCAAGAATGGTCGGGGGGATTTCCCTGCCGACGACAAGCCGGAGAAACATACTGCCCGCCAGATGATCAAAATGGTCGCCGAAATAAACAAGACGCTTGGTGAGGGAAATCCGACTGTGAGTTGCTTTACCTGTCACCGCGGTCAGCGCACGCCACAGGGTGCGCCGATTTTGCCCTTGCCGATACTTTCCCCACGCGCGGCGGTGGCGACGACCGGTACGTCAACCAGTTCGTCATTGCCCTCCGCCGACGATGTTTTGAATAAGTATCAAGGAGCGATCGGCGGAACAGTTGCGATCGACCGTGTTACAAGCTGCGTCACTAAAGGCACTACCACGACTGCAACCGGTCAGGTCGTTCGGTACGAGTCTGAACAGGCAGCGCCTGACAAAGGTCTGAGGCTTTTACTCTCCCAGACGTCGGTGGGCGTTGCGCCGGTGATTCCAGATGCGAATACGAGCGAGTCGTCAACGGACAGCAGGGATGGCTTAAGAGTGGTGGAGGCGTGCAGGAATTAGTCGGCGAGCAGTTAGCTGATCAGAAACTATCGTTTCTTCTTTTTGGGATTCTGCGACTGAAAGATCAGTACTCGAGCTTCCGCGTTTCCGGGCGTGACAAAATTGACGATCGCGACGTTTACGTTGTCAGTG
>QHXE01000008.1 GCA_003222835.1 Acidobacteriota bacterium
AGCGCAGTGCCGGAGGTAATCAAAGATTCGCGCACGCTGGAGTCCAGTTGGGAATCGATCAAGTCGCAGGAAATCCCGGCGCTCAATCAGCAGCTTCGCGCGGCAGGTCTTCCAGCAATCGAGACATTGAGATAGGTTGGGGTCTTAAAGTTTCTCGACTATCAGGCTAGAATGTCTTACGAGGTGTAAAGAAATGTCAGTAACAGCGACGCAGGATTCAGTTTTGTTGACGCTCGATTTTAGTCCGTTGAAGATGACTGATAAAGAGTTTTATGAGTTTTGCCAACGGAATCAAGATTTTCGCTTCGAGATGGACAAGGAAGGAAACCTCATCGTCATGCCGCCCACTTTTTTGGAGACCAGCCGTAAGAACACCAGAATAAATGTCCGTCTGGGCGTTTGGGCTGAAGAAGACAATACTGGAGTCGCTTTCGAATCAGACGGAATGTTCACCTTACCGAACGGCGCCAAGCGGGCCCCCGATTCTTTTTGGATTTTGAAGGATAGATATTATGCGCTCTCAAAAGAAGAACGCGAGGAGCGGTTTGCACGAATCGTCCCTGATTTTGTTATCGAGTTGCGCTCAAAATCGGACAATCTGCGAAAACTGCAAAGCAAAATGAGCGAATATATTGAAAACGGCGTGCGGCTCGGATGGCTGATTGACCCTTATGAGAGACGAGTCCACATCTATCGAGATGATCAGTCCGTGGAAGTTTTAGAAAATCCTCAGAAGGTTTCCGGTGAAGATGTCTTGTCAAGCTTCGAATTGGATCTAATGGAAATCTGGTAAGCCTCACTAACTCGCCCCGATCGGTTTCCAAAGAACCCTCGCCGGTTCCTCCCAATCCTTGGAATTTCAAGCCAATTCAGCCTTTAAACCCCTTCGGAAAGGTAGTTTATGAAGGGGCAACTGACTACGGGAATCGGTGCTAATGCTATCAGTTTACGCGATGGCGCGGGTGCGCTGTTCCGTCGCCGGGCCCTGGTTCTTTTCATTTTTCTCATCGTGGTTGTCGGCACGGCAATCGTTACTTTCCTGCTTCCTAATAAATACGAATCGCGCACGAAGATCCTGGTGAAGAACCAGCGCGCCGACGTTGTCATCACCCCGGAACAAACCGGCGGTGCGCCGCCTGCGACAGTTGAAAGTGAAGTCAGTGAGAATCAGATCAATTCCGAGATCGAGTTGTTGACCAGCAAGGATCTCCTGACACAGGTGGTTAAAGAATGCGGCTTGGCAAAAGCTGAAACCGGATTGTTCGGCCGCTCGCCCGCAGAAACACTGCGCGAAGAAAGCGCCGCAAATCGATTGACTAAGGATCTGACAATCACCCCGGCGCGGAAGGCCAACGTCATTTCAATCACTTATGCGTCAAATTCGCCCGAACTCTCGGCCTCCGTGTTGCAGAAGCTCGGCGAGCATTACTTGGAAAAACATCTGAAGCTGAATCATCCAACCGGCGCTACGGATTTCTTCAAAGACAAAGCCGACGAATACGAATCTCAATTACGACAAGCCGAACAGCGGCTGACGGACTTTCAACAGAGCAACAATCTGGTGGTGCTGAGCCAGCAGAAGGACTTGACCTTGCAAAAGACCGCGGAGGCGAAATCAAAGATGCTCGAAAGCGAAACGGCGCTGAGGGAAGCTTCGGATCGCATTGCGCGAATCGAGCAGCAGCTCGCGGCCATGCCGAAGCGCGTCGTAACGCAAAGCCGCCAACTTCCGAATCAATATTCCGCCGAGCGTCTGAACACCATGATCGTCGAACTGCAAAACCGCCGGACGCAGTTGCTCACCAAGTTTCGTCCCGACGATCGGCTGGTGCGCGAGCTCGATGACCAGATTCGCAATACGCGTGAGGCGCTCACTCGCGCCGAGGGAAAGACCGCCGTCGAAGAAGCTACCGACCTCAATCCTTTGCGACAAATGCTTGAAACCGAATTGTCACGGGCGAGGTTGGATCAGACCGGAGCGCGCGCGCGCCACGATACTCTGTCAGGGCAGTTGCAACAGTATGAAGCTGCTTTGAAGAAGCTCGAGAGCGACACCGGAAAACATGACGACCTCAAGCGCGAAGTGAAACAGGCTGAAGACAATTATCAGCTTTATGCGAAGAAGCGCGAAGAAGCGCGCATCGCCGACGAACTCGACCGGCAGAAGATCACTAATGTATCGATAGCTGAAGTCGCAACTGCATCGCAGATTCCAACGTCGCCGAATCGGCCGGTGAATTTAATGCTGGGAATCGTCCTGGCGGCGTTTCTGAGTTTGGGCAGCGTCTTCTCTGCCGAGATGCTCAGCGACGCCGTTTATACGCCGCGAGAGCTCGAGGGACTCACGGGCGCGCCAGTGCTCGCGACCGTCCCGGAGAACAGCCGGAAGATGCTCATCCGTCGCAGCCGCGAACCTAACGACTTTGAACTGAAGAGCATTCCGGTAGCTGAATTACAAAACTGAGGAAACAACTGTTGCAGGTCGAAGAGCAAATCATCCAAGCGCAAGTTCCGCCGGAGAACGGGCGGGCCAACGGCCACAAGCAACACAACTTGCAGTTGTTGCTGGCCAGCCTTCAGAGCGGACCGCAACGACTCCGCGAAGGAGCGGCCATCGCTTTCACTTCAGCTTCGCAGGGTGAAGGCGTCAGTCACGTAACGCAACTCTTCGCGGTTGAGATGGCGCGCTACACGGGTCGACGGACGCTCGTTATTGACGCGGAGCGATTGCAGAGCCTGGGCGTCGAAGATTATTTGCAGATGCCCTGGAACTGTCACCCGACGAACATTGACAACCTCTGGATGCTGCCGGCGAAGAAAAAGAAGAAGTGGACGGATGAGACGCAGGCTCTACCAAAGAGGTCCTTTCTGATGCGAGTAGCGAAGGAAGGCGAAGAGATCGATACCGGTCTAGATTCGGTCGATGCTTTACGCGTGAGTTTCGACAACATTTTGATCGACTGCCGCGCGCTCGGGACGTCTGCTGAGGTGGCGGTGCTCGCTTCCAACGTTGACGGCATCGTGATTGTCGTTGAAGCCGGACAGTCGCGCCGCGATGAAATCCTGAACGCCCAACGCACCATCGAGAATGCGGGCGGCAACTTTCTCGGTTTCGTTTTGAATAAGCGCCGTTATCCGGTGCCGGAATGGCTTTATCGGAGGCTATAAATTTCCATCTGTCATTGCCAGGAACTCAAATGAAATACAGCATACTCGTACTCGCCGGATTCTCTATTCTTGCGATCCCGTTCGTTGCGCACGCGCAAGAGCCGCGACCGCCGCGACTGACGACCGTTACCGAAGAGCGATATCGCTTGCAACCCGGTGACGTGCTCGAAATTCAATATCGTTATTCGCCCGAATTCAATCAGACGGTGACCGTCCAACCTGACGGGTACGTCACGCTGGAGGTTGGCGGTGATCTGAAAATCGCGGGTATGACCGTGGATCAGACGCGGCAAGCGATCCTGAAGAAAGCAAGCACGCGATTACAAGATCCGATCGCGACCGTAATTCTGAAAGAGTTCCAAAAGCCTTATTTCGTGGTTGCCGGAGAAGTCGCCCAACCGGGAAAGATCGAAATGCGCGAACGAGTCACGGCCATACAGGCAATCATGCTCGCGGGCGGGATGAAAGAGAGTGCCAAGTCGTCGCAAGTTGTCGTTTTTCGCAAAATCAATTCCGACATCGCGGAAGTCAAGCTGCTAAACCTCAAGAGCATTAGGCGCACCAGCGACCTGGAGAATGATCTGACCCTGCAGCCCGGCGATATGGTTTTCGTTCCTCGCGACAAGATTTCCAAGATCGAGCGCTTCATGCGGGTGGCGAGCGTCGCCGCCTTTATCGCGCCGAAACTTTAATCACGGCGTTAGAGTACCGACTTTAGTCGGGCTCTTACTGCCGAAAAAGCCCGACTAAAGTCGGTACTCTAAACACTCTTAATCGAAGACTGCATGACTGCTCGCCACGGATCAATCACCGATTTTTTTCTGAAGCTGAGCGATCTTGCTTTGCTGACTGCGTCGCTCGGCCTGACGATTGTCTATCGTTATGCGCCGTCACAGAACCCTAGCTTCGCCGTCGACTATCTCTCCGAGCGCGTCAAGGTTACGAATGCAATCCTTGGCTTTATCCTCTTGCTTTCGTGGTACGCGGCCTTTGCAGCCCAGGGCTTATACGTTTCGCACCGTTTGAGTTCACTGCGCGGCGAGTTGCGGGAGATCGCGCGCGCGATGGCCATCGCTTCTCTGGCTCTGTTGGTGGCGGCGCAAATGGGCAAGTGGCGCACTATAAATCTCCTGACCGTCGGGGGCTTTGGCGTAGTCGGTTTCGTGCTGGTGGCGGCGGGCCGAGTGGCGCTGCGACTCAATCTCCGCCGCTTGCGCGCGCATGGACACAATGTGAAAGCGCTCATGATTGTCGGCGGAGGCCCGCGCGGCCGGAGGTTTGCCGCGCAAGTGAAGCACCGCCAGGATCTCGGCTACAAGTTGCTGGGTTATGTCGATAGCGATCCAAGTTTTGCGAGCGTCGAACTAGCCGGGGCACCGTGCCTAGGCACGATCGAAGACCTGCCGCGAATCTTAGCCAACGAAGTAATTGACGAAGTAGCGATCGCTTTGCCGATAAAATCGCAGTATACCCAAATCGAGTCGGCCGTCGCGTTGTTGGAAGAACAGGGAATCACCACACATCTTTTGTCTGACTTCTTTCCGCAGAAACTTGCAAGCTTGCATCCACTGGACTTTGACGGGGTGCCCATCGTCTCTTTGCGCAGCGCGCCGCCGTTTAGCTGGCGCACCGAAGCAAAACGGTTGATGGATCTCGCAGTTGCGTCGGTGTTCTTAACAATTTCCGCGCCCCTCTTCGCGCTGGTAGCGATTGCGATCAAGCTCGACTCGAGCGGTCCAGTGTTCTTCATTCAGGAACGCGTCGGACTTAGCAAGCGCCGTTTTCGCATGATCAAGTTCCGCACGATGAGCGTGGACGCCGAAGCGCGGATGAAAGACATCGAACACCTGAACGAAAAGACCGGCCCCATTTTCAAGATCCGGAACGATCCGCGAATTACGCGCGTGGGACGATGGTTGCGCAAGACCAGCATCGACGAGCTGCCGCAGCTCTTCAACGTGCTGATGGGCGATATGAGTATCGTCGGCCCACGCCCACTTTCGGTGCGCGACGCGTTGCGCATGGAAGAGGCTTGGCAGAAGAGACGTTTCAGCGTGAAGCCTGGGTTAACCTGTCTCTGGCAGGTATCGGGACGCAGCAACCTCTCTTTTGAACAGTGGATGCAACTCGACCTCGAATACATCGATCACTGGTCGCTGGGACTCGACGCATCGATCCTGCTGCGCACTATACCCGCGATCGTGCTCGCGCGCGGCGCCAGCTAAGCATTGGCCCAATGAAGCTTCATCGGTTTGCAACCAATCACAAACCAGACAGATTCCTTCCACGCGGCTGGGTAGAGGTAAACGGCTTAACTTTAGACTATGGAGTTGAGGGAAAGTGATCATTCGTAGCGCAAAACTGATTCTCGTGATCGACTGCACGATTTTACTATGCACTGTCGTCACGAGTTTGATAGGAGCTCGCGCCCTCGGTCCGGCCGGCCGCGGCGATCTCCTGGTAATTGCGATGTGGCCGCTGGTGATTGCCATGCTCGCAGAATTGGGATTGCCTAATGCTCATCGCTACTGGATGGCAAAAGAACCTGAGCGCTGCTCACGGCTCTTCTCGAACGCTGTTATTTATACCGTGATTGTTGGCGCAATCAGTATCGCGCTGGCGGATGTAATCGTGCCTCATCTTGTTGGTGAACGCAGCGCGCAAGTAAAGACTTTGTTGCGCATCTATCAAGTCAATATTCCAGCAGCGTTATTTCTCAAACTGATGCGTGGATTGTTGGAAGGCACGCGTCGTTTTGGTTGGGCTGGCATGGCCAGACTTCTTTCGTTCATCGTTCAGGGATTTGGTTTTGCGATTCTGTGGTCCTCAGGGAGCTTGACGGTGAGCTCGGCCACCTACATTTTGATTTGCGCCCAAACGGCCTCGGCTCTGCTCGCGACGTTTGCTGTCTGGCGCCAACTTCGTCCGCGCTGGGAACCGAGTTGGACAGAATTCAAGAATTCGATGCACTACGGTCTGCGCGATTATCCCGGGTGCGTGGCCGACTTTACCACCTTGCGTCTGGATCAATTGATGCTGGGCGGAATGGCGTCAAGCGCCGCGATCGGTTTGTACGTCGTTGCGGTTCGTCTTTCCGAAGTGACCACTTACGTCTCGGATGCGTTGGCAGACGCCCTGATGCCGGAAGTCGCGCGCTCGCGCGTCGGCGAGCAGGCTGAATCGCTCCTCAGCCGGACGCTGCGGCTGACCGTTTATACCAACGTGCTCGTCCTGATTCCTCTCTGGGTAGCGGCCCCACTGATTCTCAGAGTGCTCTTCGGCGCCAGCTTTGTGCCTGCGACAGGCGCGTTTCGATGGCTCCTGATCGCCGCAGCCG
>QHXE01000009.1 GCA_003222835.1 Acidobacteriota bacterium
TCTGTTCTGCCAGAATCATCGTGCTCGGAATACGGCCGCGCAAATCTACTAAGGTAACGATTGCAGCCGACGCGGAATGCGTATCTGCCGGATAAAGTCGATCGGGAAAATACTTTGGCCATCCGTTCTCAAGGAAAAATCGCTCGCGCCAGAAATCGTACCCACGACGCAGGGGACCCTCCAACTGTTCACTTAACCCCGTCGCTAGCGTTGACGGTACTGAATCATTGATCCGCGACAGACTCGTTAGGATGAACGCCGTGTGAAAGTTGTCGCTCCAAGATTGATAGTCATCAGCACCGTAGGCCCACGATCCATCCTCGTGCTGGCGACGCACAACGTAAAGCGCCGCACGCATCGCCAATTCGCAAAGACTTTCTTCACCAGTCAGCCTGCCAACCGTCGCCAAAGTCTCAGCGGCCAGCAGGCTCGCATTGAATATGCGCGTTCGATCCAGTGGCGAATAACTAAAACACACCTCGTCGTGCGCCTCTTCAGTTCGATTCAGATCGTTGAGTATGAAGTCACAGATGGTGCGCGCAAACGGCAGATACTCGTCGCGTGAGAAGACTTCGGCTGCTTCACAAAGCGCGCGCGCCGCAAAGGCAGTCGGGACAATCATTGGAGTTCCACGGGACGCAAAAAACGATCGTGATTGCCAGTCAAAGTTATAACCCCAAGCCGCGCCACTGAACCCCTTCAGACGCATCCACATTAGATCGTCGAGCAGCTCTCGCGCTTCCATCTCGGCTTCTCTGGTTCCCTGGCGCCGGTAATCCGCCAAAGCGGCCAGTGCGAATAAAGCGATGCCTTTTGAATTTCTTTCCCGCGGTACGCGAACGAGAGATCGAAAATTAATTGGTGAGCGTTTGTGAAATTGGGTCCAGCCAAGACGCGCAACGCGCGAGCGCTTGAGCGGCGTCGCTTGGAACCAACGGCTATTCAACGCGTCGTAAGGATCGTAACCGGCGAAACCTTGCGCGCGGCACCATTGAAGCAAGTCTCGATGCGCCATTATGAGATCGATTGGCATTTGCAGTGCGCCGACAGAGCTAAGCAGCGCGCTTTGGATTGGTTCTTTTGGTTTTCTTTCGTGTGATTTCGTGGATCGTCCTTTCATCAACGAAAAATGCGATCCACGAAATTACACGAAAAGCGCCGTCGCCGCTGCGCTCTGCCGGCGCACTCCACAGTCATTGTGCAGACGAAATCGAGGTCTCTATGCGTTTCGGCGTCTCGACAAAGCTTTCCCGCCACAACTCGAAGGTCAGCAGCGTCCAGAGCAATTTGCGATGATTCGCAACGCCGCGCTCGTGCTCGTCCAGCAAGCGCGAGACGTATTCCGGGTTGAATAAACCGTTGCGGCGCAAGCGCTCAGGCGACAGCAGGTCATGAGCCAATGGACGCAACTCGCTCTTCAACCATTTCGCGAACGGAACTCCGAAGCCTTTTTTCCCGCGACGCAAGACGAACGGCGGCACTAAACCCTTTGCCGCCCGCTTGAGAATGTATTTCGACGTGTAACCATGCAGCTTGTAATGCGGTGGCAGCGACGCCGCAAACTCAGCCACGCGCGGATCGAGATAAGGAGCCCGCACCTCTAAACTGACCGCCATGCTCGAGCGATCCACCTTGGTCAGAATCCCCTCGGCCATATAGAGTTGCGTATCGAGATTCTGCATCCGCTCGATCAAATTGTTCGAGTCGCACTCGGCAAACATCCGCCGCGCATCGCGATAAATATCACTGTCGCTCGCTTGTTTCACTTCATCAGTCAGCAGCAACTCTTGATCGTGCGGGGCGAAAGAGCCGAACCAGATGTGATGCCGGGCGACGGTGTCGTAATGCGAGGCCGTGATGAAACGCCGCGCGCGATAATCGAAAGACAAATTTTTGGTTTTAACCGGCAGGAGATTTACCATCGGTTCGATCACGCCGCGTTTCAAAAAGCGAGGAATGCGATCGTAAGCGCTGGCCATGCGATGGCCAAAATACATCGGATATCCGGCAAAGATTTCGTCGCCGCCGTCGCCTCCGAGTGCGACCGTCACGTGCTTGCGCGTAAAGCGAGAGAGCAAGTAAGTCGGGACCAGGGATGGGTCACTCATGGGCTCGTCCATCCATGCGCCAATTTCGCTTACTAGATTCGCGGCCAGGCTGGCGCTGAATCGCTCTTCATGATGATCGGTGCCAAGGAACTTGGCGACCGCGCGGGCATACTGCGATTCGTCAAACGAGGTTTCGGCGAATGAAATAGAAAAGGTTTTGACAGTTTCCGTCGCGGCGCGCACGGCCAAAGCTGTCACTACAGAAGAGTCGATGCCGCCAGATAGCAACACGCCCAGCGGCACGTCCGAAACCAGACGCATCCGCACCGAGTCTGCCAACAATTCGCGCAATCGCTCCGCAGCTTCGCTGATTGTCGGAACGGGCTGGCGAGTCTCGTAACTGAGTCTCCAATATCGCTCGACTTTGATCTCGCCGTCTTCGAGGGTCAGCGTGTGCGCCGCGGGCAACTTGCTGATGCCTTCGTAAATCGAAAGCGGCGCGGGGACGTAATCGAAAGAAAGATATTGGCGCAGCGCGTTGTGATTCAGATTAGGCTGGACGGCAGGATGGGCAAGCAGGACTTTCGGTTCGGAGGCGAACAGCAATGTGTGATCGAACACGCCCCAGTAGAGCGGTTTTTCGCCGAACCGATCGCGCGCGATGAACAAACGCCGCCGTCGATCGTCCCAAAGCGCGAACGCAAACATCCCGTTGAGACGCTCGACCATCTCGGGCCCGTATTCCTCGTAAAGATGCGGCACGATTTCGGTGTCTGAGGCGCTGCGAAACGCGTGGCCGCGTTCTTCCAAGTCAATCCGCAACTCGCGGTAGTTGTAAATCTCGCCATTGAGAACGACGGCGATGCTGTGATCTTCGTTGAACGCCGGCTGCTCACCAGTCAGCAGATCGATGATCGCCAAGCGCCGCATGCCCAGCGCGATCCCATCATCAACCAGATAACCTTCCGAATCCGGACCGCGATGGATCATGCGGTCGCACATTGAGCGCAACAACTCCTCCGCGCCATCAGGCGGCCGCGTGCGAGGATCGAGATTGGCCCAACCGGTTATGCCGCACATAAGACTATTTCACCACAGAGGACACAGAGGAAGACCAGGGTTAAATCACAAAACGTTTGATGCCGTCTTTCAAATGGAGGCTGTGAAAATTGATGAGAAGGCCGATTGGTTTGCCGCTAAGTTTCAGATACGAAATAATCTGAGCCTGGTGAATCGGCGCCAATGCTTCAATTGCCTTTAATTCAACTACGACAGTGTCCTCAACTACAAGATCAAGTCGATATCCAGCCTCCAGTTTGATGCCGTCATAGATGACTGGGAGCGGAACTTCGCAGGCGACTTTCAAGCCGCGCTTTATCAACTCATGCTTCAAGCATGCAGCATAAGCACTCTCCAGCAACCCTGGTCCGAGGGCCGAATGAACCTTCATCGCCGCATCCACCACAGCGCCACTGATCTCATTCCTATTCACTTGTCTTCCTCTGTGTCCTCTGTGGTGAAATTGATCCGTTCCCTCACCGCATACACTGCCTTCGCCTGCGATTCATGATAAGTGCGCACCAGCATCTCCGCCAGCAAGCCCATGAAGAAGAACTGAACTCCCAATACGAGCAGCACCATTGTTAGGACCGGCAACGGAGTTTGAATAAAGTCTGCATGATGCGGCCAATCGGCGAATTTCATCAGGAATGCCAAGACGGCGCAAATTAGTGAAATCGCGAAGGTTAGCAGGCCGGCAAACCCGAAGATGTAAAGAGGTTTCGTTTGATATGAGGCCATGAACTTGATCGTCATTAAATCGAAGACGACTTTGATCGTGCGCGACAAGCCGTATTTTGATTTACCCATCGTGCGAGCGTGATGTTCGACCGGAATCTCCGCGACTCGTGCGCCTGACCACGAGGCATAAATCGGAATGAAGCGGTGCATCTCGCCATAAAGATGGACGTCGGCGAGCGACTCCCGGCGATAAGCCTTGAGCGAACATCCATAATCATGCAGCGGTACCCCACCGATTTTCGAGATCAGCCAATTAGCCATCATCGAAGGAATCTTGCGCGTGAATAAGGGATCCTTGCGGTTCTTTCGCCATCCGGAAACTACTTCATAGCCTTCATCGAGCTTGTCCAGTAGTCGCGCAATGTCTGCCGGATCGTTTTGCAGATCGGCGTCCATGGGAATCAACACCCGGCCTCTTGCCGCATCGATACCGGCCGACATCGCTGGCGTCTGCCCATAGTTGCGCCGCAAAGCGATCACGCGCACGCGCGAATCTTCGGCAGCAATTTCTCGGAGCACTTCCAGACTGCCGTCGCTCGAACCGTCATCGACATAGATGATCTCCGCTGTGCGCCCAAGTTGCCCCAGCGCGCGATTTAACTTCTCATGGAGCGGGCGCAGATTGGGTTCTTCGTTGAAGACGGGAAGCAAGACAGAGATGTCGGGCGCGCCGGTCGTTCCCAAGCTCGAATCGGTTGCTCTTTGAGAGATCTGTTCTTCGACGACTGTCTGCATCACGCGGCGCTGCGAAGTTTCTCCTCGATCCAACGGCTCACAAGTTTGTCGATTGGAACGCGCCTCTTTTTAGCAACCGCGCGCACTCTGTCATAAACGCGGCCCTCGATTGTGACAAGGTGAGTGCGAGGTTTGAGATCGACCTCAAATTCTACGTCTGTCATAAACTCCTCATAATCGACAGTGTCATGCGTGTCCCAAAACTCAGCGGCTTCTTCCAAACTCGCGAATTCCTCCGGTAGTGGATCGACTGGTTTCTTCGTTCTAGTCTTATTTCCTTTTCTTGCCATAACGTCTTTGCTCCCTAGGGCTCGCATCTCTAGCGGAGATAACTAATGCTCGGCCCTGACCTTTGTAAATGAAGAACACGAGAAGGTAACGGCCGTCTTTGCTTTGGCCAAAGGCTCTGTACACATTTTCTCCACTAATCCGTCCCTTTTCCATCAGTTTGTATAGAGGCTGATTCCTAAAGAGTTCTTCCCGTCGCGGCTGACCGCGTGCTTGCTTTCGATCTTATCCGAGAACTGCTTCAACCAAATGACTTGGGTGATTTTCATCTCGCCTTAACAGTCTCGCTGTGCGACTCAGCTTTGAGATGAGTTCTCCTTCTGATATCGAACTCGCATTCCACCTCAACAAAATATTCTTCATAGTCACCGCTATCATGCGTCCCAAAACTCAGCCGCTTCTTCCAGAGATGCGAAATGTTCCGGCAAGGGATCTCGGTTCTTTTTCTCCTGTCTGTTCGTTTTCCTATTCATGGTATTTTACGCTCTAGATGGTGTCTTTCAGAGCGGATTACATCCATCAAACTGCGTTTACCTTGCCAGAGCTTTTCAATTTGCGCCCATGCAACACGGGACGTTGGGCCTAGCCACTGGATGAAAACATGTGCACCGCACGAATGGGAAGCGACGGTTTGGAGAGCTTCGATAACTCCAATCGTGACGAGGCCACGAGCCTCCGCATCACCCTCAATTAGAGTCTTTTCTACGGCGGCGAATGCCGCCGTGAACTCATGAGTCTCGCCGCGTTCGTAAGACTCGACGAGATAGCGCGCGAACTCCGCTGCATCGTTGAAGGCGCCGGGCTCTTCGCCTTTCCACCATGCGAGGTGCTCCTGCCAAACCGGTTGAAAGCCGGGACAGGCGTCCAGCAGCAATGGCATTACCTGTGACTGGGTTATCATTTGATTCTCATCGAGCTTCAGTCTCGCCGCGCCACGCACACTATAGACACACCAAACGGAAAACTCATCCGCTGCAACCACCAACTCTCAGCGCCGAGAATGCGACCCAGCACGCCATTCAACACAGCAACATTGATGTTGCTCTCTGACGCGGGGCGCAGACCGGTCAAGCGCATGAAGACCCGACCCAGAAGCGTGGGCACGAAGAAGGTTATGTTTGCGTAACTCGCGCGCTCTATACGGAACCCGGCTCGCTCGACTGCCTGTCGCAACTCGGGCAACCGGTAACGCCGCCGATGGTGACTTACGTCGTCCTGTACTCCCCAGAGCCACATGAACGCCGGCACAATCAGCATCACCCGACCGCCCGGACGCAGCACGCGGCGCATCTCCCGCAAGCCCGCAACATCATCGTCGAGATGCTCGATCACATCAAATCCCGTCACTAGATCGAACGACTCGTCATTATAGGGCAGCTCTTCTGCCGCGGCCTGCCTGACTGGAGCTACACCCCGAGCGCGACAGAACTCGACTGCGTCATGAGATACGTCGACACCTTCCACCGCCCCGAACTCTGACAGCATTTCCAGGTTGCCGCCAGTGCCGCACCCGACATCAAGAATGCGCGGCGAGGTACCACCAGTGCTTGCCCTCGACCTCACGCAGGATCGCGTAAGTATGCATCTGCATCTCGCGCGGGAGGGATTCAGCGATGTGATTGGACGTGGTTGCCATCCTTAGTCATTGCGCGGCTGCCGCGTAATGTGCGGCAGAGTGTAGCGTTATCATCTATCTGCTAATTTTCTATTGCAATGCATTGTAGAACAATCAAGCAAACCCTCGCTGAGGCATCTTGCTCAGGCCGTGCGAGTTCCGTCGCGAAACCATTCGACAAATCTCTTAATGCCTTCCTCAATCTGAGTCTGGGGATTGTAGCCGAGCAACCGGCGGGCTTTCGTAATATCGGCGAAGGTTTGCGGCACGTCACCCGGTTGCGAAGGTTGCCAATCGATCTCGGCGCGATGGCCGAGCGCGTCCTCCAGCAACGAAATTAATTCGCGCAATTCAACCGTGCGCGACTCGCCCAAATTGATGACTTCGTATTTGCTTTGGTGGTAATCGATCGCCGCGCGAACGCCGGCGATTATATCGTCGATGTAAGTATAATCACGTCGCGTCGTTCCATCGCCGAATACCGGAATCGGTTTGCCCGCGCTGATCAATTTCGCAAACTTGTGAATCGCCAGGTCGGGCCGTTGGCGCGCGCCATAAACGGTGAAGAAGCGCAAGCAAACGATCCGTATGCCGTAAAGATGGGCGTAGCTGTGGCAAATCAATTCACCTGCGGCTTTCGTCGCCGCGTAAGGTGATATGGGATTGAAAATCGGATCATCCTCGCTGAATGGGACTTTGTTGTTAAGGCCGTAAACGGATGAAGACGAGCCAAAGATAAATTGTTTGGTTCCACTCGATCGGGCCAATTCCAGCAGGTTCATCGTCCCGTTGACATTGGTTTCGAGATAAAGGTGCGGCTCTTTCAGCGATGGTCGTACACCTGCGCGCGCCGCCAGGTGAACGATGCACTCGAAATTGGTTTCGGTGAACGCTCTTCTGAGTGCTGCTGGATCGCGGATGTCGGCTTCTACCAGCTCAAAGTTGGGATTTGATCGATGAGTCTTTACGTTCTCAAGCTTGATTGATGGATCGTAAAAATCATTAAAATCGTCGACGACGGTGACGCGCCAAAGACCCTGCGCTAACAGAAGATCGACCAGGTGAGAACCGATGAAGCCTGCGCCGCCGGTGATTAGAATGTTGTTCATGTCAACGAACTACTAAGCCACAAAAAGGCACAGAAAGCACAAAAGAAAGAAAGAAAGGAAAATAGCTGCCTGGTGACCGGTTAGATTTTTCTTGTGCCTCTTGTGCCTTTTCGTGGCCTATGTCTTTAGTGTTTTCACTTCGTCGCATAAATCCATAGATGCCAGCCCCAACGCGACGCCAATGTGGATTCAATCGTTAGCGGCAATAGATTACCGATCACTGGGACAAAGCGCTTGTTGAGAAAATAAGCCCGCAATTTAACTTCGCGAAAATCCTTGAAAAGCTGCCGCGCTTCGCGGCGTGAATACACACGCGCCAACGGATTGCCGGCGCCGTCTGTGCTTTGACTCAGAAACTCGTTGGACGATAGATAGCCATTCGTGCTGGCCTTCACAATTCTCGCATGTTCGCGTAGCGAATCGAGCGGCTCGCCCGTCAGTCGATGAACGAGCTTTATGCCGCTCTCACTCTTCAGTAAACGAGAGCCGGCGCGTCGCAGGATGCGTATGCCGACGCGATAGTTATAGCTGTCGCGATGATACAGCATCACGATCGCTCGGCCTTCGGGTTTCAGCACTCGATGAATTTCCCGCACCGCGCGCGCGATGTCGGGCGTATGGTGCAAGACACCGTGCGAATATACGAGATCGAATGATTCATCCGCGAAATCCAGGCTCTCGGCGTCTGCTGCGCGAAACTCACCTGGTAGTCCAAACAACTCGAAGCGCTTTCGCGCTAAATCGACTGCCGCGTCCGTTAAGTCGACTCCAGTGTAATCCGCTCCGGCCTTGGCAAACTGAGCGCCGTCAGTTCCTAAGCCGCAACCGATTTCCAAAACTCTCAACCCGCGCGCGCCGGTGAAATCGGCGGCGTCCGGGATATGCCATTCCTTCGCATAGCGATGCGCTTCGATGCGCTCAAAGAATTCGCGCGTGCCAACTTCAGCGTCACTAAACTTGGTTCCGCACGGATGCGCCTGCCAAAACGCGCGCACGCGATCTTTCAATTGCGAATTCGAATCGTGCATGAAGTGAGTGGGCGCCGGATGCTGGCCCATAGTGATTCTATTCGCATTGAATCCTGCAGGGCAAAGTCGGACTCAATTAAGGCCAACTCCTCAAAGGCAATCCTCCGCTAGCATCATAGACTTAACGACCCGGCTCAGCTACGATAGCTATCACTGAGTCTGAAGAGAATGATCACGATTCTAATCGCCGGGTACTTGACTGAATTTACTGGCGGTCGCGCAGAAATCAAACTGAACGGCTCGCCGGCGACGGTGGAAGAGGCGCTTCCGCACGTCAACATTTTCGTTAATGGCGAGACCGTGTCCCGTAATCAAGTGCTGAAGACCTCGCTTGATGGAGATGGCGAAATCTGCATCATGCCGGCTGTCAGCGGAGGCTGCGTGTCCAAGGTTCAAAGTTCAAGCTTTTAGCTTGCTTCTGCGAATCGACAACCTAAAAGGTTGAACTCTGAACGCTGGCTTCGCGCAGGCTGATTGAGGAAGGTAATTATGAAAGCTCTTTGGAACAACGCCGTGCTGGCCGACAGCGACCAAACAATCGTCATCGAAGGCAATCATTACTTCCCGCCCGACTCAGTCAAGCAACAATACTTTGAGCGCAGCGACACTCACACATTTTGTCCGTGGAAAGGCGAGGCCAGCTACTACGACCTCAAGGTGAACGGCGAAGTAAACAAAGACGCGGCCTGGTACTATCCCGATCCAAAACCTGCGGCGAAGGAGATCAAGGACTACATTGCGTTTTGGCACGGAGTCAAAGTGGAGAAATAGCTGTTACCGATCTCTGGGTACGCAGTCGTCCCGACTGCTTCTGTGGTGCCGTGCTCAACCTAGAGCAGTCGGGACGACTGCGTACCCAGGCCGGTCGCTACCGCTCGCGGTTCTGTAACGGACTTGTTGTGAACTCGCGCGCGCGCATCGCCGTATAAGCCACTAATCATGTTCTGCCCAAGCTGTGGATCCGAAGAGCGCCAGGCCAGCCAGTATTGTCGCGCCTGCGGAACGGATTTACGTTCGGTGCGCGTCAGCCTCGAAAGGCCCGATTCGATTACCGCGTCCGCGATTTCCGCACGCGAAGAGATCGGCCGAGCAGTCGCCCAAAAGATTCGCGAAGTAGAAGATACGCGCGATTTGAAGCGAGTCGCCGAAGATGTCCTGCCGCAAATCGAAAAGTTCCTGGAATCACCCGAAGCGAAACGTTTGCGTCGTGTGCGCGCCGGAGTAGTCACCGCAGCCAGCGGATTGGGAGCGGCCATACTCGGGTTAGTCATGTCCGCGGTTCTGCGCAATGCCGACGTCGAAGCGGCCGTGTTGGTTTTCGGTCTTGGGACAGTTGCTTTCGCGATCGGACTCGGCCTGGTGCTGAATGGCCTGCTGTTTACGCGACCGCGCAAGCGCGTCGAAGATAACTCGCCAGATGCGCGTGCGCAAAATCTGCTCGACGCCGGCTACCAGCCGCCGCACCTAAGATCAAGCGGTGAAGCCCAATCATCATTTCGATCACCGGCGACCTCGAATCTCGCTGCCCCAGGTTCATCGATCACCGAGCAGACGACTCATCACCTGAAGTCCGAGCGCTGAACAAATTCTATGGCCGTAATTCTGGAAGGCGGTTGCCGCGTTTCTGAGATGCGCGAAGGCGTTCCCGTTGAGCATGGCGCCCTACGCATCTGGAACCAGATTGGCCGCGCGACCGGCGCGCAAGCGATCTCTCTACGGGTGCTTGAATTTGCGACCGGCCTCTCGCCGGGAATTCGGAATGATGAGTGTGATGAGATTTTGTACGTGCTCGATAGTTCTTGGAAATCAGAAAGCGCCGGTCGTTGTGAAGCCATTGATACCCGAGCTAACGGACGATTCAAACTTTTGATCAATGGACGTA
>QHXE01001062.1:0-448 GCA_003222835.1 Acidobacteriota bacterium
CGCTATCAACAACCAAGACGCTGCGGAAGCCGATCTCGCTTTCTACGATTCGCGGGGGCGCGCCAATCCCGAAATGGAGAAACGCGCCGGAGTAGCATAGACTTTACTCTGTGAAATAAAATTCATTCCGGATCCACACAGACTGAAGTCTATGCTACATTTGAATCACAGTTGGAGGCTGATTTTGGATGACTTACATTGTTGCCGACCCCTGCGTTAATTGTCGTTACACCGACTGCGCGCTAGTTTGCCCGGTCGACGCTTTTCATTTAGACGACGACATGTTGGTAATTAATCCCGAGACTTGCATCGATTGTGATGCCTGCGTTCCCGAGTGTCCCGTCGAAGCTATTTTTGCTGAAGATAAGTTGCCGTCCGAGTGGTCGAGCTTCACGCAAATCAACGCCGATCGTGCGTTAAGCGGTTTACCGACAATAAACGTTAGACT
>QHXE01001062.1:488-2211 GCA_003222835.1 Acidobacteriota bacterium
GAACATGGCTTGCAACTGAAACAGGCGGATCTGAAATCTGAAATTTGTTGTTTAGTTGCTTGGCGGCCGACGCATTTGCGGTTTAGGGATAAGATCTGAGATTTAGATTTGAGATCGTGAAATGAAAAAGGCCACAAAACGTTTATTGGGAGGCATAGCTTTATCAGCCGGAGCCCTGGGCGCGATTGGAGCAGTCTTAATGAGAAACAATACCGGTTCCCGACGCCAGCGGCGTCGAGAAAAATCAAGGGTTGCCGATATGTGGGCGCGTCCCGGAATGAAAGTAGTCTTTCGAGCGGAACTCATGCCGGGTCGCGAGGCTTCTGAGCGCACTTTTCGGATCGATAGCTTATTGCCGAGCGGTCGCGTGTTGTTGGAGGGCGCCACCGGCGAGCACGCCCGGCGCGAATTCGAGCCAATAAGATAAGCTTTCATCTCTTAGCCGGCATAAGCGATCTGTTGTGGCCGTAATTCTTATCGACGTCTCGCCGGTGTTGGGCCGCGTTCGGATTTTTCCTTAAGGCAAATACGAAACTTCGGAGAAAGAAACAAGATTTTAGATTTATTTTTTCCGCCGCACCCTAGTTCCTACGATTTTCCTAGCAGTTTCTCCCGCGCCCTTTTGGCATTCGCCTTGCCAATCTAGCGAGACCCCAGGCATTAACGACACGATCATTGCTAATGGGCGACCTCTCTGCCTTGGGTCTGCTCGACCGTTAGATTCGCATCCTGTTGGATGGCAAATTCAGATGCGCGATCTCCCAGAGGCCGCGGATATTTCCGCAAGTCGAAGATCTTCGGGATTGAAGTTTGGAGAAACTCTTGATGGCAAAAATGCTTTCGTTATCATTCGGAAGGGGCAGTCTACTAACTTTACTTTGGCCGGCTCTGCTTACATTGTTTTGCTCGCAGGCCCATGCGCAGAGTAATCCGCAGCAGCCGGTTGAAATCAGAATCATCGCCAAACAGTTCGAGTTTGATCCGCGGACGATCACAGTGCAGAAGGGCAAGCCGGCCAGGCTTATCATCACTTCTGCGGACGTCGATCACGGGTTCAAGCTCGAAGCCTTCGGCATCGATCAAAAAGTCCCAGCGAAGAAAACGATTAGGCTGGAATTTACTCCCGACCAAATCGGGAAATTTGAGTTTCGCTGCTCGATCGTGTGCGGCAGTGGACACGAAGACATGCTGGGTGAATTAGTGGTCGAGGAGGTCCCACAGCAGAAGATAAACGTCACGTTTGACGAACAAGCTCCAGGCGTCGCCATCGTGGAAGTTAACGGTGAGCGTCTGCGCGTCGACACTACTACCAAGACGTGGACGCGAATCGAAGTACCGTCAAAATCTGAGGCGGCCACTGCTGCGCCGCCTCCGACAGCGACTAGCGAACTGCACAAGCCAGCGCATGAGGTTGAGGCTTATGATTATCGTTTGGTCAACGTCCCCACACCAAAGCGAGTCGTAAGAGGCAGTTTGAATTTGTATTTCACTCATCGATTTTCGCAGCCCATAAAGCCCCTGAAGGAGAGTGCCAGGCAATTGCTGGGACTCGATAGCTTCTCCGCGTCCTCTTTAGGACTGTTTTATGGCGTTACGAATAAGTTTTACGTTAGTGCCTCTCGTTCGCCGATCTGTCAACGCGGATTATGTCGCACGATAGAAATCGGCGCCGGCTATCATTGGCTCGACGAAAATGCACATTCGCCAGTCGCGCTTTCAACTT
>QHXE01000010.1:0-15492 GCA_003222835.1 Acidobacteriota bacterium
TGCGCCCCAATCGAGATAGCTACCAACACTCGTGGACGCAGGCGAAAGGAGGACGATGAGTTCGCGCCCCCCTTTAATTTCCAGACTCGCAATAATCCGGAATCGCGTCCTCAACGTTGCCTTGCGACCGTTCCGCTGGTTTTCCGCCGTGACTCAGTTAGTCGTCGGATTTGTCACGCTAACACTGCTCACGACGTTGCTTCTCGCCCGCTGGCCGCTGACTTTGAGAACAGTTGGGGTCCTGGTTCTCGTGTTGGCGAGTTATTTCATCGTCTGGCGATTTGTTGATTACCGCACGAAGGTTGTCGATCTCTTCATTTCTAAACGAAGAGCATTCGCTCTTGTTGGCTCCGCAATTTTAGTCGAAACAGCCTTGATGCGACTTGGGTTCATTGTCGCCAGCGGGCTGGCCGCACAAAGTACTCGCGCGCCGCTTAACGATCCGGTGGTTTGGAGTTTTGCGATTCCGTTTGCGGCCGCCTCGCTGCTGGTCACCATGCTTTTGGATCGTCAACTCGGATTGTTTACCGGCGTGGTGGCGTCAGGTTTTGTCGCACTACTGGCGCCTAATGAAATACAAGCGACGCTCTATGCATTAATTTCGTGCTCAGCCGCGGCCTACGGCATCAGGCAATATCGCGAACGGCAGTCGGTGACGCTGGCGGGCTTGGTCGTCGCCGGAGTTAACTGCCTCACCGCTCTGGCTCTGACCTTGTTCGCGCGATCGTTGACGATAACCGGCGACTTGGTCACTGCCGGCACCGCCATTGGCGGCGGTTTACTGACGATTATCTTTGCGTCAGGCGGCGTGCCGATAAACGAATCGTTGTTTGGAATTCTCACCGACATGCGATTGCTGGAGTTATCGAACGCCGATCTGCCGTTATTGAGCCAGCTTGCGCTGCGCGCACCGGGAACAAATCAACATTCGCATGCCGTCGGACAGCTTGCCGAAGATGCTTGCCGCGCGATTGGCGCAAATATCCTGCTGGCGCGCGTCGGTTCGCTTTATCACGATATTGGCAAGGTCGCCGCGCCCGATCATTTTGTCGAGAACCAAACCGGCAGCAATCCGCACGACCGCTTACGTCCGGCAACCAGCGCGAAGATAATCACGAGTCACGTCACTTACGGCTTAAAGCTCGCCAAAGAGATTGGTTTGCCGCAGCAGGTCGCCGGTTTCATTCCCCAACATCACGGCACGCGCACATTGCATTTCTTTTTGCGCAAAGCGCAACAGCAGGCGACCAACGGGGAAGTTATCAACGAGGCCGATTTCCGATATCCGGGGCCGAAGCCGCAATTCAAAGAAGCCGCGATTCTGATGCTGGCCGATTCGTGCGAGGCTGCGGCGCGCTCGCTGGCTCATCCCGATCGGGAAAGCATCCGCGCGATTGTGGCGCGCATCTTTGACGCGATTCTCACCGATGGCCAACTCGATGAATCCAATTTGACATTGCGAGAACTCACCAGCATTCGTGAAGCGCTGATCAATTCTCTAACGGCCATCTATCACCCAAGAATCGATTATCCAGGCTTCAACGTGCCGCAGATGCCGCCTGACCAAATCGAACGGAACGTCCCCGGAGTAACTTACGAAAAACCCTCTGACGTTCCTATTAACCCTTCCGGCGAAGTTGAAGATGAAGCTATCACGCGGAGCCTAGACTGCGGATGAGCGATTGCTTTGTTTGAATTCGGAAATACTAAAACTTCTCGCGGAGCTTGCTATAGGTTATTGACAGGTCCTCAGGCAACACCCTCGTCTCACCAACCGTAGTCATGAAATTCGCGTCGCCTACCCAGCGCGGCATGATATGCATATGAATGTGATCGGCAATGCCGGCGCCGGCGGCGCGACCGAGATTCATTCCCAGGTTGAACCCTTCGGGATGATAGACTGCGCGCAGCGCCGTCTCACAGCGCTTAGCAAGGTCCATCATCTCGTCCGTTACTTCTTTCGGTGCTGAGTCAAACTCTCCGACATGCGCGAGCGGCGCAATCATCAAGTGACCGGTGATGTAGGGATACAAATTGAGGATGACGAAATTGTGAGCGCCCCGATGGAGCACGAAATTCTTTTCATCGTCGGCTGGAGACTTTTGGGCTTCGCAGAAAATACAAGTGGTGGGCTGGGACATATCGGATCCGCTCGCGGCGATGTAAGCATGTCGCCATGGACTCCAGAGTCTTTCCACAACAATCTGATCCGAAACGATTCGTCGTGCGTGTCTCGCTTAGACAGTCACTTCAAAACTTACTAAGCAGGACTCTCGTTGATGAGTTCCTTGAGTTCCTTGCCGGCTTTGAAATAAGGAACCCGCTTGGCGGGAATATTAACGGCTGCACCGGTCTTGGGATTTCGGCCTCGGCGAGAGCCTCGCTCGCGCACACGAAAGCTACCGAAGCCTCTTAACTCGATCTTCTCGCCGCGATTCAGACTATCGATAATGCTCTCGAAAACTATTTCCACCAGTCGCTCAGCATCTTTCTTGGTCAGCTCAGCGGCATTTGACACGTCATTGACCAGATCAGCTTTAGTCATGCAGTTACCTCGCGGAAGACCACCTCTCGAACGGGCGGTGAACGAATTTCGCAAGAACGATCGACGCGGGCTAGATTAGCAGAACCGACAAAGCACGGCAAGGCTAAGCAACTGTGCAGCCAACACCTTACGGTTGATTTGCACCTTCCCGTCGAGACAAACAGCGTAGGCGCAAACTCCAAGATCTCTGACGATCCTCCTCAAGCGATCATCATCGCTTAGCGGCCTTATGTTTGTTCGTCGTCGGAAGTTCTGCTCGAGGTTCCGAAGTCGGCGAGTTCCGCCAACGAAGCCATGCCGCCGCCAGCTTCCGAGGTATATATCTTCTGCTCGACTATCGGTTCTTCTCGAGCTGCTGCCCGTGCTGATAAGCCGATCTTCTTGTTTTCCGCATCGATGCGCAGGATCCGAAATTCCATCTCCTGCCCAAGTTGCACAGCATCTTCCGGCTTCGAGACTCTTTCATCAGAAAGTTCTGAAATGTGACACAAGCCTTCGAGATTGTCACCCAATTCCACGAAGGCCCCGAAGCCGGCAAAACGCGCTATCTTGCCTTTAACGATATCACCCGGTTTATGCGCTGCGACAAAATCGTTCCACGCGTTGGGTTCCAGGTCTTTGATCGACAGCGACATTCGCCGGTTCTCAGGATCGATAGTGGTTATGACCGCATCGACCTGCTGTCCCTTCTTCAACACTTCTCCGGGATGCTTCACGCGACGCGACCAGGAGATATCGGAGACATGCACGAGACCGTCCACACCGTCTTCAATCTCGATGAAAGCGCCGAAATCGGTTAGATTGCGGACGCGGCCATGCACGCGATCGCCGACATGGTAACGCTCGCCGATTGTCTTCCAGGGGTTCTCTTGTACTTGCTTCATTCCGAGACTGACGCGGCGAGCCCTTGGATCTACACTCAATACCTCGACTTCGACCGTATCGCCCGGACTCACTATTTTGCTCGGATGCTTGATGCGCTTGGACCAGCTCATCTCTGAAACATGCACCAATCCCTCGACACCGGGTTCCAATTCTACGAAAGCTCCGTAATCAGCCACGCTCGCAATCTTCCCGTTGATACGAGTGGCGGGCGGAAAGCGCTCCTCGATTGTTTCCCACGGATCGGGCAGAAGCTGTTTGTATCCGAGCGAGACACGCTCGCGTTCGCGATCGAATTTGAGAACCTTTACCTGCACTGTGTCGCCTACCTTAAAAAGCTCGGAAGGATTTTGAATTCGTCCCCACGACATGTCAGTTACATGCAACAGTCCGTCGATCCCGCCGAGATCGACGAAGGCGCCATAGTCGGTCAGATTCTTAATCTGCCCTTCAACGATAATGTCTTCTTCAATCTGGCTGAGTGTTTGATCTTTTCGGCCGGCATCGCGCTCCTCGAGCACAGCCTTGCGCGAGAGCACCACGTTCGATCGCTTTCGATTCAGCTTAATTACCTTGGCTTCAATCTGCTTGTCTCGCAACGAATCCAGATTGCGAACCGGACGCACATCGACTTGCGATCCCGGCAAAAACGCCGCGATGCCATCCACGTCGATGCGCAAGCCCCCTTTAATGCGCTCAATGACCCGTCCTTTGATGACCGTTCCATCGTTGTAAGCTTTTTCGAGATCGTCCCACGCCCGTAGACGAACAGCATCAGCACGCGAAAGCACCGGATAGCCTTCGCCGGTCTCCATGTTCTTGACCAGGACATCGACCTCGTCACCGCGTTTGACGGTAATCTTACCGTCTTCCATGAATTCGTTGGGATTGACGATGCCTTCCGACTTATAGCCAAAATCGATCACCACCCCGCGCTCGGTAATGCCGACCACGGTGCCACGGACAACTTCGCCTTCCTGAAGCGTCGATTGCTCCTGCTCAAATTGATCCAAGAGCTGACCGAAATCCTCGCCCGCGGGACGCGTCTCCTCTTCGGTCTCGCGCTGACTGGCGACAGCGGCAGCGGACCCTTCAGATCCTGGTCCAGATACACTCGATTGAGTTGTTCTCGTTTCTCTAGTCACGGTTTGTGGCGAATCGTCTTGCTCGGCTTCGCCTTGGTTGGTTATGGTTTCTTCAGTGGACATGCAAACTCCTACTTAGAATTAACTCTGGCGCGCCTCAAGTAAGGGGCGTGCCGCTCCGGTCCCAACGCTACTAACAGCATCGGCAGCGAAGTTCTTGTCAAGTAATGAGTCGGAGTTAGTATCAGAGGATGCGAGCGTTAGAGAGTTGGAAAAGAAGGTTATTGTTTTCGATTTCCGTCGTGCCCGTAGTCTCCCGCCTTGGTCCGACTATCACTGTTCCGCTTAACCGGATCGATTCGGAATTTACACGGCGGCGCGACTGAGTGTCAAGGCGACGAGATTCATTGCGAATTATCGATTGACGATTTCCAATCGAAATTCGCTTTGTCTCGATGAATCACGGACTGGCATTCATCGAAGTCTCGGCCCCGCGTGGAACGACATAGACACCGGCGGAGTGTGACCCGACGAACAGCGTATTGTGATCGTGCGTGTCGAGGGCCAACGCCCAGATTCGCATACTGGGCAGGTGATGTTCGCGCGCGTCGATTCGCACCCAGGTCGAACCCCCATCATCGGAACGATACACGCCGCCACCGATTTCTCCGTTTTGAAAAGCGTTGCCGACGAAAACTTCATTAGGGTTGCGTGGATTAATAAGGATGCTCGTGAAGTCGCCAAAGGGAAGATTGCCGCCGCGCCGCGACCAATGCTCGCCCCCATCATGCGACAAGTAGAAGGCCTGCTTCGTGCCCACATAGATGAAAGAAGGCCGCTGGGGATCTTGAACACTCACATTTACCGGGAACGTGTTCGGCACGCCGCTCACCTGTTGCCAGGTCTGGCCGCTGTCGCGGGAGATAAGAACCCCTGTGGTCGCGGTGCCTACCAGGATCATCGATGGATCTTGCGCGCTGGTTGAAATGCAACTAGTGCGCGCGTCTAGCCCACGGCCATAAGGAACTCGATCCCATCCCAGCATCGGATCGGATGTGCGGTAGAGCCCGCCGTTCGTGGCCGCCAGAATCTGTGATGCACCAGTTTGAGATGGCAAAGAAACCAGCGCGTTAATGGGATCGGACAGGGTACCAACGTGTTCGGCCGAGGTTGCGCCCGCGCGACTGCTGACGCCCAGCGCCGCAATCGTCGTTTCATCGAGTTGCCCTGTTACTGCCAGATACCTATCAGTCTGGAACCGTTTGATCGCCGCAATGGTGCGCGGGCCAAGCTGGCCATCCGGAACGCCAATCTCATAACCCGCGCGCTCCAGCGCTTCCTGGGCAAGGCGGATTGTTCTACGCCCCTTGCTTCGCGCCGTTGGCCGTCTTCTCACCGGCGCCGGCGGTGGTGGCTTTCGCGCAGAGAGAGGCGCCCATGACGCCCCGCGATCCGTAGATCGATAAACGCCCAGATTCGTTCCCAGGTAAATAGTGTTGCCGTCGCGCGGGTCCTGGAGGACTGAGTAACCAATCAAACGCGGTGGCATGTTGCGCATCGACGGTTGCCATGAGCTGCCGTCATCATTGCTGACAAAGAAAAAGCCGCCGCCCGTGGCCGTATTGATCGTGGTGGCATAGACGCGATTTGCGAGTTCGCGATCAGGCAGAATGAAGTTAACGAAACGGCCGCTAAAACCGCCGTTCGTAGGCACAAAATTCCTCCCTCCATCGGTTGATACCATGACTCCGTAGTTGTTCGTGCCGATATAAATCGTGTTTGGATTACGGGGATGAACGGCAATTGAATTAATCTCGAGTTGGCGCGACGTCGTGACCATCCATGAATTGTTCTCGCCGGCTTTAGCGGAGCGCCAAAAACCTTCAGTCGTTCCTGCGAACACCAGTCCCGGAATCGTCGGATGTTGCAGGATTGCGCGTGTGCGACGCGACTGTGATGGTATACCTTGGACTTTCTGCCAATTCTCTCCCGCGTTGCGCGTTTCATAGATGCCGCTGCAAGCCGAAGCAATGATGTGATTCGGGTTTCGAGGATCGAGATTGATGGCAAAGATGTCGGAATCGTCAATAATGCCGTTCTTGATAATCCGCCAAGTCCTGCCGCCGTCCGTCGTTTTGTAGGGCAGGTACCAAGTGCCCGCGTAGATCACATTGGTGTCGCGAGGATCGATGGCCAGGGATTCGACGTGCATCAAGCCAGGCGTATTTGTTGTCGGCAGCGGCGTCCATGTCTCTCCAGAATCCTGTGAGCGGAAAATCCCATTGAATGTTCCCGCGATTAATATGTTCGGATCGCTCTCTGATTGGGTCAGTGAATGGACCGCTTCGTTCCGGAGTTCCGGCGATTCACGCCAGGTCAGTCCGCGATCTGTCGATTTGAAAAACCCACCCGGATCTTTGTGACGGTGAGTGGCCACGTACAAAACCTTTGAGTTGCGCGGGTCGACAATGATGTGGTCCACAAACAATCGCGGCCGATTGAAGTTCATCAACAGTCGCCAATTCTGGCCGCCATCTGTGGAGGTATAAAGCTGACCGTCCAGCGTTCCAAAATAAAAGCGACTCGGATCTTCCGGATCGACTACGAGGGCTCGCACATCTCCACCAGTGGGCCCAGTGATGCGCCACTCAGCCGAATAGGGCGAACCAGATCCGCTGCTCAGGGACGAGGCTTTGCTATAGCCGCTCGGCGACCCGAGCAGTTGTAGCGCCAGACCGAACAACAGACCGCAAATCAAGAGTCGGGATACAGCTTTTTTCATTTGGTTCAATCTTTCTTAGATCAATTTCTACAGTACCTTCAGATGTCGACCGCTAGTCGCACGTCGGCATTATAACCGTTTACGCAATTGTTTACGATAGCTACGCTGTCAGGCTTGTGCGCCAATCAAAAGTAGGTAAATACATCGTTACAGAACCGCGAGCGGTAGCGACCGGCCCTTTATTAAGAATATCCGTCGCCATCAAAAGGCCGGTCGCTACCGCTCGCGGTTCTGTAACGACGGCTCTCTTCTCTTATCTACTTTTGATTGGCACACTGGTTGTCAGGCTGGTCCGCAGGTAGACTCCCTCTCGCTTTCGGAGAGTACGTTACCGAAAAAAACCGAAGCGGGCGATGCTTTCCTTTTGGAAAACATCGCCCGCTTTCGGAAGAAGGTCGCAACTCTAAATCAGAGCCGCGAGCGTTAGTGATTCATCGGCAGACGAATCACGAGGACGCGCGAACCTATTCCTCGCCTCGTCGTCGTGGCCGCCGGGTAGTCGGCTTCTTCTTGCACTCAGGACAAGGTGAAACCGCACCCTCGGTGCTGGCTGCTGGAGCCGTCGCTCCGGACGGACACACCCACAACTCAACCTTTAACTCCGCCATGCAGCCACCGTCAATGACGGTAATCCGGCCAGCGTCGATTCCGCGCGTATTGACAAGGTAGTCCTTGGCGCGGTTAGCTCGGGTCAGGCCCTCGGCATCGCAGCTACCATAGCCGATGATATAACCCTGAGCAGTCGGCTCGTTATGCAACTGGATCGCATAATTGTCGAGACGGGCTTTCTCATCGTTGAAGCGGATGTTGCCGTACTCGTCAAACTTGCGACACACAGGCTGCGGAGGCTTAATATTCGTCGTGCAAGAGAACGTCTTCGGACAATTAGGATCCAAACCTCCCAGCTCCACGGTCGCGGTAATTGACTGGCCAGCGCTGGCGTTGACCGTAATCGAGGACGTGTTTTGTCCACCCGTAATGGTTCCGGCAGAGACCGACCAGCTATAGGTCTGTGTTCCTGGCCCGCCACTCACGTTGGCCGTGAAAGTGATGGGACCTGGATCGGCCGTGTCGGGACAACTCACGTTGACCGTCGGACATGGCACCGGCGGAGTCACGCAATCGGAACAATTAGCAACCGTGACGGTCGTTTGCGAAGACGTGATACAACCGCATCCGTCGTCGACTTCCACCGTCGCGGTGTAGGTACCAGGATTGACGCCGCTGAGATCCCAAGTAACATTTGCTCCTTCACCGGTGACCCGGCCACCGGTAACGGTGTACGAATAAAGGAGCGTGTCACCATCGGGATCGCTTGCAGTAGTCGTAAGACCAAGCGAAGCGTCGGCGGTCGTCGGGCAAGTGCCCGACGTTTGACCTGGCGGGCACGGCAGGGTAACCGTAGCCCTTGAAGCTGCAAACGAGCTAATTACCGGCGGCTGGTTCGGCAGCACTGCCGGTTCGCGCTTATTGCGATGCCCAACCCAAAGCTGCGCGCCAAAACCATTAGGATCCGAAGATGGCAGCAAGCCTAGAGGCACGCCCGCAGACGTTGAAACCACTGAGGTGCCGGGCACTACGACGATTCCTCGACCAGGCACGTTAACATTCGTGATCTGCTGAATCGCCGTAGTAGCATCGACCGTTTTGAAGTTGCTCAGGGTTTGCTGATTGAGCTGCCTTCGATACCACGCGCCGATTCCCCACCATCGCGCCGGATAAATCTTGGCGCCCACCAGGAATTCGACCGGATTATTGTTGAAGGCATTCGGAGTGTGGCCCCCTACATATTGAGTGGACCGAACCTCACCAATACCCTGGAACCACTTATTAATCGGAAAGTATTGCTGTTAAGAATATAACCCAGATTCGCGGAAACATTTACCGATCTGCTCAAACGAGCATCGGCGAACATTACCAATCCGAAGTCGCCGAAGTTAGCGCCCGGACCCGAGCCTCGCTGAAGTTGATTGAACCCGGTCGCGTCCTTCGCCTTGTCTGAATACCAACGATAGAACGGAATAAACCCAAAGCCGAACGGATTCCTGGGACCAGTCAGCCGCCATTTTGCGCCAACAACGGAATTATTGAAACTCGATTCACCGTACAACCTGCTAACGAATGGAGCATCCGGCAAGTATGACGGCGCTGTCGTGAAGGTGACTGGGACAATGATCGGAAGCGTGAGTGCCGTCGTTGGCAACGTCGTGGTTGCCAATACAATTCCCGGCAAGATGCTGCCAACCGGCGACCCGACGCCTGGGAATCTGTCAGCAGCCCCAAACCTGTTGCCGACCGTCGTCGGCGGACCGAGCGTGACACTAAAGCCCGGGAAACCAAACAGCGTTCCACGCGCGCCGGGGCCGACCCCGAAGTTCGGGCCGAGGCTGCCAGTGAACGGGAATCCTACAAATGGCTGGCCCGAACTGTAGTATGTTGCCAATGCACCAGTTGGCGCACACGCCGGGCAGAAGGGCGGACGGAAAACCGCCGTGCCAGCCAACGTACCGACATTCGGACCCGAAGGCGCCAGGATAATTGCCGGTCCACTGCCAAGCAAGGTGCTACTGAAGTACCCTTGAGTATTCGGCAGGTAGAAGCTCGACAGGTTCTGCGGATTGTTAACCTTAATGCCGCGATACGCATTGGTCTTGTAAAATAATTCTAGGTGATCATTCAGACCGACATTAAAAGTCGCTATCCAATCGGTGATATCGACATTGCCGGGATCACGATCAAAATTGCTGTAGGCGAAGCCGAACGTGAACTCGCCTTTCCTTAGTGTCTGGCCATCATAGATAGTGAATAGCCCGGTGGGACCGCCTTCCGATCCTCCGGTGCCAACTGATGGCGACAAGTTCCTCGGGTCGCCTTCACCTCTGGGTGTCTGTCCCAAAGCAATGCCAGCCAACACAAAAATGGCGAGCGCACAAAGGAGCACTCTATTCGCGAATCTCATCGCGTTCCTCCTGCGATATTGAGTAAAAGTTCGCGCGACCGGATAGGATAGATAACGTCGCAATTCGATGTGATGGAAATGCCCGCTCGAAGCATCACGCCGTTATCCTCTTAGTACGGACGCTCGAACTACCAGCGTCAACGACAACCGTCAACGAAACCTGCAACCGCCCCGGCACCGAAATTTCTGACTGGTAGGACGGTGCAACTCTAAAGAGGCCTCAAGTAAAGCCCGACGAGTACCCCTCTTAAACTCTTCTTACCTAATAGTCTAACGCTCCTTTATATGCAAACGGAGCGCATCTGTCAACTATCATTTCTGTGCTCGCCACCTTCATGGTTCTTTGATTACGTCTCCAAGTTACGAGAGCGAGCAACGGAATACGGGCCGAAGCCTACCATTCCCAAAGCTGGAAATCAAGACTTTTTCACAACTTAAGGCCTCTTTTTATTTGTTTTTTCCTTCACGCGTATATCCCTCGCATCCTTGTATCGTAGGCGACGCGGTCGATTGCCAACATGTATGCCGCAGTGCGCGTATCGACGGAATGAGCGTCGGCATAGCGACAGAGGTCATTGAAGCTTGCCACCATCGTGTCCTGCAATCTTTCATTGACGACGTCTTCCCGCCAGAAATATCCCATACGATCCTGCACCCACTCGAAGTACGATACTGTGACGCCTCCCGCATTCGCGAGAATATCAGGAATTACGAATATCCCTTTTTCATATAGAATCTTATCGGCGTTCGCCGTCGTGGGACCATTAGCTCCTTCAGCCAGGACTTTGCACTTCAGTCTCTTAGCATTATGTGAAGTAATCTGATTTTCGGTTGCCGCTGGAACCAATACATCACAATCCAACTCCAGGAGGTCCGCATTGCTCACGGCCCCTGCTTCCGGGTAATCCTCAAACGACCGAGTTGACTTGAGATACTTAAGGGCCGCGGGAACGTCAATTCCTTTAGCATTAGATATCCCGCCATGAACATCTGATATCGCCACAACTTTGTAACCAGCCTCATGGAGCAGCAAAGCAGCTATTCCACCGACGTTGCCACTTCCCTGCACGACGACCCGAGTAGAAGCCGCAGACATGTTGAAGCGTTTGACCGCTTCATTGATTACGAAGAGCAACCCTCGGCCGGTCGCTTCCCGGCGCCCCCTTGATCCTCCCAGATCGATTGGCTTCCCCGTAACCACGGCAGTAACTGTGTGACGAGCGTGCATGGAATAGGTGTCCATGATCCACGCCATCGTCTGCTCGTTAGTGTTCATGTCCGGCGCGGGAACATCTTTCTCGGGTCCGATGAAATCGAGCAACTCCGACGCATAGCGTCGCGTCATCCTTTCAAGCTCGCCGAGGGACATCTGAGCTGGATCGCAGATGATGCCGCCCTTGGCGCCGCCAAATGGAACGTTGACGACGGCACACTTCCATGTCATCCACGCAGCCAGGGCCCGCACTTCGTCGAGGTTAACGTCGGGAGCAAAACGGATGCCGCCCTTCGCCGGACCGCGCGCAAAGTTATGCTGAACGCGAAAGCCCTCGAAGACTTGAATTCGGCCTGAGTCCATTCGGGTCGGTATGTAAACTTTTAGTTCTCGGTTCGGCACGCGCATCACCGCGTAGAGATCGGGATCGAGATTCAACAATTGCGCGGCGCGATCGAATCGCGACATCATCGACTCAAATGGGTTGTCTTCCTTAATCTCTCGTATGTCGTCAACGAGTGCTGTAGGCATCGGCAGTTTCCCAACCCGACCGTAGTGCGATAGCTTGTTAGGGGTGATAATTCGACGAGATGTTAGCGCAAGCATCAAACCGGCGCAACTCACACCTCGCGGTTCGTGGGTGATCGAGTCTTGTTTTGGACGCAACGCGGCCGAAGGTGCTAACATCGAACCTCTGCATAATCGGAAATCGATTGCTTCAATAATCTTAGCAGCCAAATGCTTTTCACCCTGCGCCCGCGTTCACCCATCCTTTCGGCAGCGTTCGTTCTGCTCATCGCGATATGTCTTCAAGGCGCCAGTGGACAAGCCCAGGAAATCGCCGACGGCGAAAACGATCCAGTGAAGTTGTTTGAGCGCGGTCAGGATGCACACTCAAAGGGTGATTACAAAACGGCGATTCAATTCTATGAGGAAGCCATAAAGCTGAAGCCGGAATTTCCCGAAGCGGAGTTCCAACGGGCGATGGCACTCCTGGCAACAAATCATAAAACAGAAGCGGTCGAAGGATTTAATCGCGCCGTGGCGCTGCGGCCCGATTGGACCATGGCGTATGTCAAGTTCGGAGGCTTTTTAGCCTTCACGGGAAGCTTTGATAAGGAAGCAGAACCGATCCTGCGCCGTGCCATAGAGCTTGACGATAAGAACCTCGACGCTTTAGTGCATTTGGCTGTGCTTCGTCAGCGCGCCGGAGATTTGAATGAAGCGCTGAAGCTCATTCGTGCTGCGACCTCACTGAAAGACGCTACGCATGATACTTGGCGCAGGCGCGCTTACATCGAACACGCCGCAGGTGATACTAAAGCGGCGGTCTCGAGTATTACGCGCGCGCTTGAAGTTGATCCAAGAATGGCATCCGACTATTACGATCGCGCGCGGTTTCTGCTTGAAATGAATGATCGCAATCGCGCCCTGGCCGACCTTGACGCGATGAAACCGACGCTAACCACGGACACGCACTCTAGTATCATCCTGGATATCGCTCAGCTTTATGCACGCGCCGGCCGGCCGGATGAAAGTTTGCGATTGCTCGACAGCTTAAGTGAAAACGATCGGCGCCGCCCTGAAGTGATCGCGTTGCGAGCCGAGATTGCCGGTGACGCCGGCTCAAGCATCGAAGAGCGCACCGCTCTCGAAAAACTTCTACAGCACGATCCCCAGAACACCAGCTTGCTTGCCAGACTTGGCAGCGCCTATCGCCGCGTCGATCCGTCAAAGTCCGAGGGCTATTATTATCGCGCGCTTCAAATCGAGCCCGACAATCCGAAACACGCGACCGGTTATGCCGCGGCGCTCGTGCAGTTGCGGCGCTTCGCCGAAGCGGTAG
This sequence comes from Acidobacteriota bacterium, assembly GCA_003222835.1. The sequence goes on from QHXE01000010.1 coordinate 13,313, forward strand.
GAATCCTTCAGAGAGTCATTAATAAAACGCCTGACGATTATGTTGCGCACGCGAATCTCGCGCTCGCACTTTACGAACTCAAGCGGTTTGCCGAGGCGTTGCCTGAATATGAATGGCTGGCGGCGAAACGTCCCGAAATTTCAGCGACGTACTTTTTCATAGCCACGGCACATGATAATCACGGACAGTACGAGCAGGCCCTGGTAGCTTACGAGAAATTTTTGTCGCAAGCTGATCCGGCAAACAATAAACTCGAAATCGAAAAAGTAAATTTGCGCCTGCCGGTGCTTCGCGATCAGATCAAACGCGGACAGGGGATGAAACGCAAGCATCCTTGAGAAAAAATCGCCCCAGGAGCCGCGTAGGCTTCAGCCTGCGAATTCGAACCAGGAACGCAGACTAAAGTCCACGCTACTCCATACTCGGTTACTGAGATGCCGACTCCGATTCGTCACCCTTGGATCTCTCTAGCGCAAGGCATCGTCATGTGTTCAGCTTGGGCGGCTGCTTTGGCCCAACAGCCGCGCAGTCCGCAAATGCCGGCACCACCGCCGATGAAATTTGTTTCGCGGGAAGAACGTTCGCAATTAGACGAAGCCAAGGATTCCAAATCACGAATTAGCATCACGCTCGAATTAGCCGCGGATCATCTCACCAAAGCCGAGGAATTCAATGCCCAAAAGAAATTCGATCAGTCGTGCGAAGAACTCGGCCGTTATCTGGGCCTGCTTACTGATGCGCGAACGTTTCTGGCAACGATGAACCCAAGCAAGAATAGTACGCGCGATCTTTATAAGCACTTCGACATAGCTTTGCGCAGACTGCCGCCCCGCCTGGCCGTGATGCGCCGGAGCACGCCGGCTGATTATGCCGGCAACCTCAAAGCGGCTGAGGAATACACTCGTGAGACTCGCTCAGAAGTCCTCGATAAATTCTATGGCCATACGGTCCTGCGCGAAGATACTAACGACGGAAAAAAGTCGGATGACGTTAAGGCCCCGCCGGAAGTAACCAAGCACCCTTGAACGAGTATGCCGGGAAAACCGCGTAGCGGTGAAATGTTTATAGAAAGGCAGGACCAATTGAGGTCTAACAGCTCCTTTAGGAGCGCAACCAATCGTCTTTCGCCCATAAATGGGCTCTCCGCAATCGGTGGGCTTAAGCTTTTCTATAAACATTGCATCCCTACGGGATTTCCCCCGTCAGACTCGTTGAGCGAGGCCGCCAACGACATGCGCGTCTCAGAAGTCTTCAGTCACATCCCTGTCGAAGATGCCGACCGCTGGCGGGTGGCTCTTGCCTCTCTGTGTCAAGGCGCCATTGTTTTGAGCGTTCTTCTATTCCCAACTGCGGTCGTCCCGGCGCAAACGCGCGACCATCTCACCGACGCCGAAACCGATCTCGTGCGTTATTATCAGGAGCTTGATAAGCGAGTTGACGTTTTCATCAAGGCCGCGGATCGTCGTTTTGCGCTCATAAACGGAACGGCGCAGCCGCCGACTAAGAAAACGAGTTGAGCTGCTCGGCGACATCGCCGGAATCTTGGACGAGGCAATCACCAACATCGATGATGTCAGCCGCCGCGATGAAAAGAGTCCGTTGCTTTCCAGATCGCTGCGAAAGCTCACCGCCGCTTCCAGTCGCTATTTAACTCAACTCGACGTACTAAAGACGCAAACAAAGAACGACGATGAATTAGCTGCCATCGAACTCGTCGCCGATAATGCCAACGAAATCATCGAGGCGGGCAAAAAACTTCCTGCGGCATCAGCCGATGAAGGCCAGAAGAAAAAGAAACCATGAAAGAGCAAAGGCTAAGAGCAAAGGGTTCTTTGCTCTTTGCGCTTTGCTCTTCGCCCTTGGCTCTTCGCTTTCTACTCGCTCCCTTTCTTTAACACGTCAGTAGCGCGCTTGATAGCGGAGATAATTCTGTCCAAACCCTCTTTCGCGTTTGTCATGTTCCGATCGTCTAACGCCTGCTGAAAGTCTGTCAGCGGTTGGGCGGCATAGCCGGTGAAAATTCCCGGCGCGTAGATTTCGTGTCTGTACCAGGGTCGTCCGCGCAAACCGCGGTCATCTATGAACGCGCGCTCCGCGGCGATTAGCGCATCGTTGAGACGGCGGAGCTTAGCGGAGGTGGCGGATGATTTTTCGCTTTCAGCGACAAGCTTCTGTCTTTC